>CAMJKP010000011.1 GCA_946406435.1 uncultured Prevotellaceae bacterium
CTCCTTACGTCGAACAAGTCCGTTCCTTCGTCACTACGTATGCCACAAGGGCATCTAAGGCTCAGCTCCCTACGGTCAAACAGGTCCGTTCCTGCGTCACTTCGTATGCCAACAAGGGCATCAGAGGCTCAGCTCGCCATGCTCAAACAAGTCCGCTAACGCTATGCTCCCTACGGTCAAACAAGTCCGTTCCTTCGTCACTACGTATGCCACAAGGGCATCATCCTCTCAGCTCCCTACGGTCGAACAACGCACACGCTATTGGTATCGGTATTCATTGCGATATGCACGGGAAGGATTTTACGTGGCGCAAATGTGAAGATGCGGTTCGTGCCGAAGCCGCATCTTCACGCGCCACTTGTATCATTGACATTGGGAAACCGCTGCGCGATTTCCTAATGTCTTATCATGATACACAATCCTCTATCCTTGCATCGAAATTCTACCGACCAATGGCATGTGCTTAGGAACTCGCAAGCTCGTAAGAACCCACCATACCGACATTGCTCCATAGCATCCGGCATCTTATGAGCTGGAAGAGTCCTGCACGTTTCTATTCGTGGGAAGAGTACGTAGCTACTTGCGAAGAGTCTAACGACACTTCAGTAGCTATGTACTGTCCCCACTAAAACGCTTGAACACATCCTGCTTCAACGCCACCAGTTGCTATGTAGCTATGCCTACTCCCACCCTGAGCACACGCACACAATAGAAATGATGCGATGCGTTACGTTTATGATTTGTTAGGAAACCCTTGCAGGGATTTCCTAACATCAACATCTCCACGTGCATTTCGCCTTCATTCCTATTAAGTGCTACCGTGCTTTTTCCATCATAATAGGTTATGGGTAAGCATTCAGTCAGTTTTCGCACCTATCCTGAGTGCTAGGATATCGAGCGAAAACTTTTTTCGTGCACACCCAAGCGTTCTACCACCCGTTGAGGGGTTTAGGGGGCAAAGGACTAAATGCTATTTTTAACATCTGTTTACATATTCCGAGCATCAGAAAGGCTCTCTCCCGAAAAACGAGACAGGGCGAGTGGGGGCTCTCCTCCGAGAAAAAACATAACTTTGGAAGACCGCCGTATGTTTTTCGACTGAGAAATAAGAGGTTAGATTATCTATATGCGGAAAATCGCACACATTTCAAACTCCGAAACGCAAATTTCGAAATATGTGCGATTTTCCGCATAAGGTTTGGTATAAAAAGCATCCGGGACAACGTATGTTTTTATGTCTTTTGAATGTTGACCATCTACTCTTACATTTGCGTAAAAAGATAGCAAATTTATGAGTGATTATACAACTAACAGCACCGTCAATCTTTCCATCAACGGTAAAGAGGTTGAGGAAAAACTTGACAAATATCAGAAGCAACTCGTTGAGCTTAGGAAAAAAGCTCAACGTGCTGCAGAACTCGGAGATAAAGGCACATTGCAGAAAACGCAGAAGGAAATCGTAAAAGTCGAAAACCAAATGCGTAAACTCCGCACGGCTACCGCCAACGTGGAAGACACTCTCCGTAACCTTGACAAAGCAACGCCAAAACAGCTGAAGAAAGACCTTCAGGTGTTAAAATCACAGCTAAACGGCCTCGAAAGAGGCTCTGAAGCTTGGAATTCTCATATCGAGAAGATAAAAATCCTCCAAAAAGAGCTGAAAAAGATTAACGGAGAAATGAAGCTAACAGAAAGCTTCTGGGACAGGCTCAACCGTAAAATGAACGACTGGCAGACAACGCTTGCAGCAGGAGCTGCTGCATTAACAGGAGTCATAATGGCAGGAAGATCTGCAGTTAAGGCGTATGCCGAAATGGATGCAGAAATGGCTAACGTCCGCAAGTTCACCGGAATGACCGCAGAACAAGTCGAAGATCTTAACGAGGAGTTCAAAAAGATGGACACTCGTACTGCCAGAGATGAGCTAAACAAGTTAGCGCAAGAAGCAGGTCGTCTTGGTAAGCAGTCTAAAGAGGATGTTCTTGGCTTTGTTAAGGCTGCAGATGTCATCAATGTTGCTCTTGACGATCTTGGAGAAGGCGCAACTCTCACCCTTTCAAAACTCACAAATATATTCGGAGACGAAAAGATATACGGAACAGAGCAATCGCTTCTTAAGGTAGGTTCTGTCATAAACGAACTGTCTCAGAACAGTACTGCATCAGCTCCTTATCTGGCTAACTTCGCCCAGAGACTTGCAGGAGTCGGTGCACAAGCAAAGATGACTATCCCGGAAATCATGGGATATGCTGCAGTCCTTGATTCGCAAGGTCAGGCAACGGAAATGTCGGCAACGGCATTGTCAAAGCTCATCATGGATCTCTTCAAGGATTCATCTAAGATCGCAAAAGCTACTGGTCTTGATCTGAAGGAGTTCAACGAAGCCTTGAAGAGAAGCACGAATGAAGGTCTCGTGATGCTGCTCGAACGCCTTCACGAGCTTGGAAACATCGATGTCCTCGCTCCTATATTCAAGGATATGGGCGAGGATGGTTCTCGTGCCTCTGGCGTGATAGCTGCTCTCGCTGGCAAGATTGAGATGGTCAAGTGGGAACAGCAAGAGGCTAACAAGGCATACGAGGAAGGAACATCGGTTCTGAACGAGTTCAACGTGCAGAATACAACGGTTCAGGCAGGTCTTGACAAGGCGAAGAAAGGTTTTGACGAAATGGCAATCGAACTAGGCAAGGAACTCATGCCAGTCATGTCACACGTCATTTCTTCTACATCCATGCTCATGCGCATAATGAGCGCTGGAATACAATTCATCAAAGAGAATGCCTTTGCTATAATATCACTTACCGCAGCATTCGTGGCATATCAGATTGCCGTCAACGCTTCGAACATAGCGTTCAAAATACATTACGGCTATCTGGTAGTCAGCAAAGCTGCTACTACAGCCTACACAGCCGTTACGAAAACGCTTACCGCAGCTAAGCTTTTGCTTAACATAGCTATGGCGAAGCTTAACGGCAACTGGGCAAGGCAGAATATGCTCATGCTTGAACTGAAAAAGACTACTATTGCCATGACTGGCATATACGGTCTAATGGCTGCTGCTGTTGCTGCCCTCATAGTGAAGCTCATAGCTATGAAGAAGGAAAAGGACAGGATAAGGGAGCAACAGGACGAAGAAATGAGAAAAGACCGTGAGAGGATGAAAGCATACTCAGACGAGTACGCTAAGATAACTGCGCTCAACAGGATCCTCCACGATAACAAGAAAAGCTATGACGACCGCAAGGCTGCTCTTGACAAGCTCAAAGAGATTGTTCCTGAATACCATGCAGAGCTGAAAAAGGAAGGTGAGCTGATAAACGACAACACAGAAGCTCTTGACACCTACCTCGAAAAGTTCAAGCAGATGGTTCGTGCTAAAGCCAACCAAGAAAAATATGAAGCTCTGATCAAGGAAGAGGCAGAGCTTCAGAGCCAGAGGGATGAAGCAAGCAAAAGATACTGGGACATCAGAGGTCAAAACAACTTACAAGGTTTTGACAGAAATTCTTTCATTGGCAAATTAGTGACAGCCACGGGAAAGATAACAGGTGATACAGATACAGAGTCAGGTGCATTGCAAGCACTTGACGAGCTTGACAGCCGTCTTGGAGAAGTTCAGCAAAAAATCAAGGATTTGGATTACGTCGTAGCTCCTTCTCTTGTTAAGAATGAAGAAGAGACAAAGAAAGGTGGAGGAGGAGGTGGAGGAAATGGCGACGAAGACAAGAAAAAAGGTGACAAGTTCGCAAAGGAGAAAGCATGGAAGGAGAAGGAGCTTGCACTTAACCGTATCGCATACGCTACTGGCAAGAAGGACTACGAGGAGTATCAAAACGCTATCCTTGAAATTGAGAAGGAATATCAGACAAAGATACTTGCACGCAAGGACCTGACAGAACAGGAATCCTTAAGCGCACAGGCTGATTTCCACGAGGCAGAGCTCAAGCTTACCCAAAACGGAACAAAAGCACAAAAAGAGGCTGTTGATGACTATTATCAGTCTCTAAAGGCAATAGAAGACCAGAGATATGTTGACGGTAAGATCTCCGTCGAGCAATACAATAATGCACTCAATCAGTTGGAGCTAAAGCACCTCAGAGAAATTATTAATCTATATAAGGAGGGCAGCAAGGAAAGAAATGATGCAGAAGCAAAATATGACGAAGCTCTGCTTGCCGACAAAAAGCGTAACCGCAAGAAGATTGAGGAAGCAGAGAAAGAACATCGCAAGAGGATGGAGGAAATCAGCAAGGATGTGTTCGGCGATACTCCGTCAAAACAAAAGGCCATGTTCAATGCAGAAATCTCAGCACTCACACAAGTATATGAAAATGAGAAAGCCATTGCAGCAGGCAACAAGGAAGATCTTCTTCGCATCGAAGAGAACTTCCAAAAAGCTAAGATGGCTCTGGCATACAAGTATAATCAGATAACAGCAGAAAACGGCTTTAACGGGATGCAAATTGCTAATGAAAAGCTGTTCCAATGGCTAGAATCTGAGGAAGGAGAAGCCGTCATTGGCGCTTATAACGTGGTCATGGATGGCATGACAAATATTTTCGCAGCTTGCTCAGATATCATACAGGCAGAGCTTGAACTAGAAACGGCAGCAATCGAAAAACGATACGAAAAAGAAATATCCGCTGCCGAAGGCAACAGATACAAGGTTAAGAAAATAGAAGAGAAAAAGCAGAAGGAAGAAGCTGCTGCCAAAAACAAGGCAAACAAAAAAATGTATGCCATGCAAGTGCTTCAGGCAATCGCTTCTACTGCTATGGGTGCGATTAACGCATATTCCTCTGCTGCACAAGTGCCACTTATCGGTTATATCCTGGCTCCTATCGCTGCAGCAACGGCAATAGCTGCTGGAATGCTTCAAGTTGCAAACATCAAAAAGCAACAACAAGCCTCTGAGGCGCAAGGCTACGCAGAAGGTGGATATACAGGAGCCGGAGGAAAGTACGAACCTCGTGGTATCGTCCATGCCGGGGAATGGGTTGCAAGTCAAAAACTGCTTGCAAACCCACAAACTGCTGCTATCATCCAGTCGCTTGACTATGCCCAGAAGACTAACACCATAGGATCTATATCCCCATCAATGGTAAGCAATGACACAACGGCAGCTGCTTCCATCGCTAGACTTGCTACCACTACGCAGTCTTCAGGCAACGAGTCGCTAAGTGAAACTCTAGCAGCACTAAACAAGAGACTTAATGAGCCATTCGTCACCGTAAACACGATGACTGGTGACCACGGCATCAAGCAAGCGCAAGAGGAATACGATATTTATATCCGCAACAAAACGCCAAAATCAAGAAGACAATGAGAATCAAGATCAACGGAAAAGAAGCTGTTATCAAGGCTGGCAGCTCATTTGAGTTTATTTCTGAAAACAGATATTTCACAGGTTCGGACTCATACACACTTGCTATTGAGTTCCCGATTGCCGATTGCATTCAAAACAAAGAGATATTCGGCAATATTAACCGCAAGGACATCGAGATCGAAAAGAAACAGTTTCTCTTCGATTGCGAAATATTCGCAGGAAAATTCTATAAGACTGGCTCAATAACCATCACAGAGATAAACGACAAAACAGTCAAATGCCAATTTCTTGAAGGTCGCAGCGTACAAAACTACGACAATACGCTTGATAACATCTACATCAACGACCTTGCAATTGGATATTGGCCAGATGCATTCTCAGACAATAGCGTAGCAGAGGAATTAATGAGATGCGAGTCACCCACATATACAGCTATCCCGTGGGTAAACAACACTTCAGGAAATATACAGAACCCAATTTACCTTAATATTATTAGCGGCTACAACTGGCATCCAGACTTCGTAAGTTCAACAGAAAAGCGCGTGTCATTCTGCCCATACCTTATATACATATTCAAGAAAATTTTCGATGCCATAGAATACACATACGACATTCTGGCATGGAATAACAGCCGTTATAAATGGCTGCTTATTTGCAACTGCGTTCCTGCTACATGGGGAGAGTATAACTGGAACTACATACTACCTCATTGGACTATAACGGAGTTCATAGAAGAACTTGAAAAGTTGATGAACTGTCAGTTTGACATTGACAACATTGCAAAAACAATAAAAATGACATTTCCTAGTACCGAGGCAGCTAGCCATAACAAGGTGGAAATCAAAGTCATAAAAGAAGCAACCGCGACAAAGACAGAAGAAGACGAATCCGAATATGAGGAGAACATGGGCAAAGCCTATGCCTCAGTCGATAGCGAGAAGTTCACGGCTATGACATCAACAATTCCAAGAGACACTTTGGAATATCAACAAAGCCTAGGACCAGGAAGACATTTCTACAAGGGAATAATGGTAGATAACTACTCCGACACACTTGACGGCATGATACGAAGAGGCATCTTCAAAACAGTAGAAAAAGAATATCAAGAGAGATATGCATCAACAGCTTGCTTCTATGCTAATAGAGAAAAATTTTACTATGTAGAAAAAGGTACGGAATGCAAGTACGACTATCAAGATCCAGACAATCCTAACGAGAAAATAGCAGATATTGACAGCGCACAATTCTACGCTGAACGTATCGGCGAGTTCGCGCCTATAAAACCAAAAGAAGGAAGCAAGTCTGTTGAACTAAAAATAGTTCCTGCAATAATTGACGAGACAGATTATGACTTTGCCGTTTTCCTTGAATGCGGAGAAAAAGAAGATCCAAATGCAATTTACGACGACTTCCACGGGCAAACATCTAAAGCTGAGATATACATACGCAAGTATGAAAAGGAAGCGCAGAAAGAAGTATTTGACAAACTATTTGTAGCTTTCTGGAATGCCGAAATACTTGACGAGTTCAAGATAATAAGAACATTAAAAAAAAACAAATGGGTTTATCAAGGCAGTTCTGGGCAAGGACCACAATATTGGGAATACGAAGAACAAGACGTAGGAAAGATATGCATCCCCCACCCTATTGTCTCTAACTATGAGCCTGTTTGGGCTGAGTCCTGCAGACAACCGACATACTTCAATTTCTCCGGCTACTCACTTGCACTCGAAGCTAGCAACTTCGTAAACAAAAAAATCGAAGGACGTGTAAAACACACGTTCAAGTGGATTGCCGACGATATACCAGACGTAGGATCATTATTCATTATCAGCGGTCAAGCATTCCTTTGTAAGAAGATAACAGCTACTTTCACCGAAAAGGGAATGTCGCAACTCCTAAAAGGAGAGTTCTACAGAGTTGTTGAAACTGAATCATAAACTACCAACAAAACCTCTCAGCTCGTCGTTTGCCTTCGCTGAGGAGTGGCGTGTATATACATCCGTGATCGCAAGCGAGCTGTGCCTCGCTTGGTCGCGGATGCTTATGTTAGTGACGTTACTGTCGGCTAGCTCTGTTATGCCGGAATCCTTCAAACTGTAGAACTGGTACTTGTCGGAGAATCCTAACGTCGTCTGAAGCTTTGCCCACCTCTCCCCAAAACGGCTTGGACTTATCTCATACATTCCCGGCTTCAGACGACGGGAAAAGATGTACCAGTCTGAAGGATACTTGTCGAGCCCTAGGCTTCTGATGTATGCCTCTACCTTGCTATTCAGAGTAATATACTCATCTTTCCTGTTCTTAGCCTGCTCACCATTTATATATATAATATGGTTCGATAGCTGCAAGTTACGGAATTGTAGACGGCAAAGCTCCTGTGGACGGATGAAGCAATAATATAATAGGTAGCAAGCAAGGAGAAACATCTTGTCATTCTCGCCCAGGTACTCGGCAATATCCTTCAATACATCATGCGGAATTACCTCACGCTGCTTATGAAGCATACGTGCAGGGATTTTCTTTATTGTCCTTGCAGGGTTCTCCTTCAATGTACCACGTTCTATGAAATAGGAAAAGAAGATGTTCAGGAAGGCCAGATAGTTATTCCTCGTTCTTGGGCTGTACTTCAGATCAAGGAAAAGATAATCCAAAAGGCTGTTGCAATACCTTGTATCGAACTGATACAGGTAAGTAATCTTGTTTATCGTCATGCAATACTCTTCAAGCTTCACGACATAGCTCTTATATGACTGATACGTCTGCTTTCGGAATGTGCCTTCTGAAAACATACGCTCATTATAAGCCTTGAACTCTTCAAAGGCTGCTGAGACAAGCATCATATCAGAGGAGCGAAGCTGCTCTACAAAGGGATTCCACCCAGCCGCGAGCTTTGTCGTAAGACGCTGAATCAAGTCAAGCGCGTAAGACTTACGCTGCTTGGATGCTACGTTATTCAACTTGATACGCTTGCGGTGAAGCTTTTCTGTCAATGGGTTGTAGGCATAGTATTCCACGTAAACGCAGTCCTTCGTCCTACGATATACTGGCAACCTATAGCCTAATAGTGATGCGTTATTAACGCGTGGAAGCTGAAATTTTTTTGACATTTTTTTTTTGGAAGACACCCTCTGAGCATCCCCAACTGAAGCGTTGTCCCGATTTTGTCCCGGTACATCACTTCAAAAAGACGCTAACTTTCTGACATTCAGACGCGCGTCTTGAAAAGAGGTTGGAACAGGACGCTCCAACCTCGGACGATTTCGCTTTTAAAGAAAAAAATGTAAAACGAAATCAATATTGGGTGCAAATATAGTGAATATATTCAGAAAAACAAAAAATTTAGGCCATTATTTTTGAAAATTAACACACATATTTGTAAATCTAATTTTTTTTCCCTACCTTTGCATCTTGAAAATCATAGACGTGCACCAGCCATAAAAGCTGACTCGCACTATTTCCCAGATGCGAATATCAAGGGAAATTTGCATCTTGAAAATCATAGACGTGCACCAGCCTTAAAGGCTGACACGCACTATTGCCCGGATGCGAATATCATAACATTTGCACTTTGAATTTTATCCAAATATCACTTTGTATTTTATCTGATAAAAAATTAACGAAATAAATGAACAAACTAACATTTTTGTTTTTCTCAGCTCTTGTTTTTCCTTTGACAATGATGGCCCAGGCATGGGACGACGCTAAGTATAAAGCCATTGAGGCAAGCATTGTTGCGCCCCAATTCGCCGATGCGGAGTTCGACATCACAGCCACAGGCATCACAACGGCTTCTACCCCAAAGGAGATTCAGACAGCCATCAATAGCACTATCGACAAATGCTCCGAGGCTGGTGGCGGAAAGGTCATAATCCCTCCTGGAACATGGAAGACAGGCGCTATTACCCTGAAAAGCAACGTCAACCTTGTAGTCAAGGCTGGTGCCACCCTACTCTTCGCATACGCCCCGTTCCTCTACCCGCTGGTGAAAACCCGTTGGGAAGGTCTCGACATAATGAACTACTCACCATGTATCTATGCCTATCAGGCAAAGAATGTTGCCATTACAGGCGACGGTATCATCGACGGAAACGGCACAAAGGACACATGGTGGAAATGGTGCGGAGCTGCGAAATACGGCTATGACGCGAACACGCTCCAGAGCCAGTCTAACGAATATGCAGGCAAGAACGCGCAATACAAGCAGGTGGATGAAAATGGGAAAGTGCTAAGCAACCGCAACACCCTCCTTTGGATGGCCGACAACAACATCCCTACAGAAGAGCGCGTGTTCGGAATCGGTTGCGGTATGCGTCCGCAGCTCGTCAATTTCTATGAGTGTGAGAACGTGCTCGTTGACGGCGTCATCTTCCTCCGCTCTCCTTTCTGGGTTATCCATCCTGTATTGAGCAAGAACGTCATAGTGCGCCGCTGTAAGATAATCAACGACGGACCTAACGGCGACGGATGCGACCCTGAGTCATGCGAGAACGTGCTCATCGAGAAGTGCATCTTCAACACAGGCGACGACTGCATCGCTATCAAGTCTGGCCGTAACGGCGACGGACGACGCACTCCACGTCCTTCAAAGAACATCATCATCCGTGGCTGTACCATGGAGGACGGACATGGCGGCGTGGTTATCGGCTCTGAGATAAGCGCAGGCGTTCAGAACGTGTTTGCCGAGGACTGCCGTATGGACTCCCCTAACCTCGACCGAGTACTGCGTATCAAGACAAACACATGCCGAGGCGGAGTGACCGACGGCATCTACATGCGTAACGTAACCGTAGGACAATGCCGCGAGGCCGTACTGCGCATCAACCTCCAGTACGAGCCAAAGGAGAAATCAAAGCGCGGCTTTATACCTGTGGTGCAGAATATCTACATGGAGAACGTGACCTGCAAGAAGTCAAAATACGGCATCCTGCTCAACGGACTTGAGGACACCGTGGCTATCAATAACATCAGCCTGAAGAACTGCACCTTCAACGGAGTAACCGACAAGCCTATTCAGAAGACAGGAAAAGTAGGCTCTAAGCTGAAGTTCAGCAAACTCATAATAAACGACAAGCTCATACTCGCCAAGGCACCATACAAGCACTACTCCGAGTGGATGACATGGAGCGAGATGAAGCGAGTAAGACATCCGTTCTACCTCGACTTCACCGACGAGGCTACAGAGCCTAACGGCAAGTGGTCATACGCAGTAGGCATCGAGCTTGAGAGTATGCTCGACACATGGCGTGCCTATCAGAGTGCCGACGTGCTCAAATACCTCAAGGAATACCCTGCCCGAATGATTGACGAGGAGGGAAACATCAAAGGCTACAAGCAGTCGGACTATAGCCTCGACGACGTGCGCCCGGCACGCTTCATCCTGCGCATGAACCGACTCTTCCTCGGCGATAACGAGGTAAGAACCTACGGCACGGAGAAAGCCGTTGCAAATGTTTTTGCACAGATGCAGTCACACCCTCGCACCACTACGGGTAAGGACGGACGCGGAGTCTTCTGGCACAAGAACATATACCCTAATCAAGTATGGCTCGACGGCCTCTACATGGGACTTCCATACTTCACCATGATTGCCAGCGAGATGGAGGAAAAAGACGAGAAGAACGTTGCAAAGCAGGTCTATGACGATGTTGTAAACCAGATTGCAATAACATTCGAGAAGACATACGACGAGAAGACAGGCCTCTGGAAACATGGCTGGGACGAGAAGAAATCACTCTTCTGGGCCGACAAGACCACAGGACTCAGCCAGCACTCATGGTCACGCGCCATCGGCTGGTTCGCCATGGCTATGGTAGAGGTGCTCGACGAGCTTCCTGAGAACTACGAGCGCAGCAAGGAAGTGAAGGACATGCTCCAGAAGGTCATGACCGCCGTGGTTAAGTATCAGGACCCAAAGACAGGCGTATGGTACGATGTCATGGACGTTAAGGACCCTAAGAACTACCTCGAATCAACAGCCTCATGTATGTTCTCATACGTGCTTCTGAAGGGCTCACGCCTCGGCTACATCGACGCCTCATTCAAGCAGGCAGGCGTAAAGGCATACGACGGCATCATCAACGAGTTCATCAAGATCAACACCGACAAGACCATCTCCCTCACCAAGTGCTGCTCAGTAAGCGGTCTCGGTCCTGAGGACAACCCAAATCGTGACGGCTCATTCGAGTACTACCTGTCAGAGCCTATCCGCGACAACGACGCCAAGGGCATCGCACCATTCATCTGGGCAAGTCTCGAAATGGAGCGCGACAAGGCAGAAACCGTCAAGCTCGGGTATTAGGACCCCTTCCCCGCTCCCCCGTAATGGGGAGAGCCTAAAGAAAAGTGAAGAATAACAAATAACGGAAATATGAGATTCAAACATATCTTTACGACAATACTTGCCGCCCTTTCTCTCACATCGTGCGGCGATATTATAGAACCAGACGGGAAATGGGATCCTATGGTTTGGAAAGCAGAGGTGAAAACGACTAAGCACGATGATGCGTATAGCGTTCCCGCAACAGGAGGCGAGCTCATTTTCTCATGTAAGAACTATTCCAAGCCATGGATTGCCGACGCCTTGACGAGTGAGCAGCTCTATTCCACTCCCGATGAACAGCTCAATTATAACACAATAACCGCAGAATGGTTCAAGGCAGAGGTTAAAGACAACATCCTCACGGTCACTTTCGACAGCAATCAGACGACAGAGGAACGCCCTCTCAAACTGACCGTCACAGCCGGTGACATCTTCTACACCTTCACGTTCCTGCAATCAGCAAGCAAATAACATAAAAACAGCCTATCCCAATTAATCAGAATAGGCTGTTTTATTTACATGCAGATTACAACTTTCTGCAACTCCCATGTAACTCCTATGTAAGTCCCATGTGACTCCCATGTAACTCCCATTTTCCTTCTATGTAATGTCCGTTCAATAGCAGACGTATAGCGGTGTTAGAGCGAAGGAATAGCGAAGGAGAAGCCTATAATCTTTGGCTTTATCATTTTTGCAAAAAAGTTTTTTTTTCAGAACGCTTACCCACCAGTCAAATGTTCATGTTGTTTGTACGCGAAGTTAGATGGACGCTTAATATGCACAACGCCACCAGAAACGATGTCCACATTCTAAACACTCAGCTGTACCATCAGCATATTCAACAACATCTTCACTCCCACAACAAGGGCAAATTCCTGATTCAATTGGTTTCATAGTCTTATATAGGTTAAATTGTTTATAAATGTATTTTTACTAACACAAGCAAAAATACAAACAAAAAGCGATATTTCCAAGAGAAAATGTAAAAATCTTAGGCTTGTGCTCAAAAAACATGGATTTCTACAAAAGAATTCATATTTATAGTAATTATAATGAAATTCCTCCTCCGTTTCGCTATGATGCTGACGGAGGAGGATAATGTTTTTACAATCCGAACTTGATCTTTGCACCTATGCGGCACCAGAGACCGGGCTGGGGGATGGTGGCGTAGTCGTAGTATTTCTTGTCGAAGAGATTCGTGGCGTCAAGATATACAGACCAGCGGGGGGCATCCCACGAGAGACGGGCATCGGTGATGGCATAGGATGGATTATCACGACCTACACGGTCTTGCCATCGCCATGAGAGACTGAGGTTGAGGCGTTTCCATAGCCTTCCGTCAGCACTCAACACGACCTTGTGACGGAGGTAGTCCATTGCGTATTTGCTGCTGATGACCGTTACGTCGTACTCGGAATCCTCGTTGATGTAGCTGTATTTCGCCGATAGCTTACGCAGAGGGCACGCCTCGCTCCATAGCTCTTGCGGAAGGATTTGGAAGTTTAGCTCATAGCCTTTGTTATCGAGCGCGAAGTTGACAGAATGGTAAGTGCCATCTGTTTCTCCTGTAATAGCATCCGAGTATGTTACCCAGTCTATCATATCAGTCTTGTGCGAATAGAAGAGCTGTGCCTCTGCCATGAAGCCGTTGGCGCGGTATTGCGCTCCGAGCTGGTAGTCGGTTGTCTTCTCGGGCTTCAGGTTGCTGTTGCCCTCGATGTTTGCTCCGCTATAATACAGGTCGGTGAAGGTTGGCATTCGGAGAGCCATGTTCCATGAGGCGTAGAGCTTCCACGCTTCGGTTGGGCGGTAGCTGATGTCGATGCCCGGATAGACGCGCCACTTGGTGTCGAGACCGTCGTTCATGTTCGCCAGAAGTCCGAGGGAAACGGTGAGGTCGCGAAGGAGGATGTCGTGCTCAAGGAATGCGGAGAGGTTAGTTCGCGTGTCCTTGTATTTGTAGAGCTTGTCGGCTTCGGCATCGTGTCCGCCAGTCTTTTCCCAGTCGGATTCGGGCATTGGCTTGCCGAGTTTCGTGCTCTTGATGCCCTCGCCACGCACTTCTAAGCCGAGGGATGTCTTGCCGAGAGGGGAGGAGAACCATGCGTTGAGCGATGCGCCTCGGGAATCGACCTTGTGGAAGTTCTCGCCTGCGGGGTTGTCCTTATGCCATTGGTAATGGTCGAACCAGCGGTTCCAGTAGAGCTGTGGGGCGAGGTGTACGGCTCCAAGCTTTATGTCGGCGTTGAGGGCAGCCATCAGTCGCTCGTTGCTCTCCCATTGATCGGTGGAGGAAGCGCCGTAGAACGTGTTGGCGGCGTAGGGCTTGTAGCTGTAGCCGAGCAGGGCGTTTACAATGGCGTTATCGCCAATCTGGGCGCTAACGTGGTAGAAGAGGCGCGAGGAGGTGAAATTGCTGTTGGGCGTGGCTCCGTCGGTGCGCGTGTAGCCGCCAGAGAGGGCGTGGTGCGTAGGGCCAAAGGACTTGGCGAGGGACGCGTTCGCGTGGGCGTAGCCGTATTGGCCAGTAGAGACAGAAAGAAGGCCCTCTAAATCTCCCTGCATAGGGAGACTTTCTTGCGTTCCGGCTCTCTCCCTACGCAGGGAGAGCGGGGAGAGGGTCTGGCAGGTCACAATATTTATCACGCCATTAAATGCGCTGGTGCCATAGACACGCGCGGCAGGTCCTTCGAGCACTTCTATGCGCTCGATGTCTTCTGGAGAAACGGGAAAATCGGCTGATAAATGACCGGTGTGAGGTGAGGAGATGTTGACACCATTCAACAGAATGGTAATCTGGTCAAAATTTCCTCCACGCACGGAGATGTCCGTCTGTACACCAAAGCCACCACGCTGACGGACATCGACGCCGGTAGCTAATTTTAAAATGTCGTTGATACTCTCTGCCGCCGCACGATGAATATCCTCTCGTGTGATGACAGACACGATCTTTGCTGACTCTGCGAGAGTCAACGGAGCGCGAGAGCCGGTGACGACCACCTCTTCGAGCTTCAGTTCTGAGCGCTGGAGCGAGTCGCCGGTTGCCTCGGTGTTGACGCTGATACCGTCTGCCTTTGCATGGGAGAGGGTTGCAACGCTGAGGGTTCCGATAAGCACCTCACGTCCCATAACAGAGAAGAGGGCATAGCCCTTGTGTGAGAAATGCTTGAATCGCAATGCCTTGCGCTCACAGAAAAGTTTCTGTTGCATCTGTTTTGTTAGAAATTAATTAATAAAAATAAAATAAAAAACAATCCCTAACCCCAACTGGGGTTAGGGAGTTATATGCTGTTTATATTATTTCAGCAGATATGGGTAATGCAGAATACTGAAGATTCCAACGTCATTGCCCTTGGCGTCGTAGGCATGGAAGATGAGCGTTGTTGCAGCCAATCCACTGCCCCATGAGCCGTTGTCCTCGAACTCAAGGTATGTTACCTTGTCCTCATCATAGTAACGGAATGTTCCTGATACGCTAACATTTTCGTTTACCGTCATCTCATCGTTCTTGAGGTCATAGAACTTGGTAACGATGAGGTAATCCTTATACTTACCAATCAACTGGCCAGCGTTCATCTTGATAGTGAGGGTTTTCTCGTCAAAGGTGACAGGGACGATGAATCCGTAGTCGCTGAGAACGAGAGCATATGATGTAATGCCAGCGGTATCGGTTGATGCCACGAACTCAGCGTTGAGGGCATCTTCCTCGCCCTTGCTATTATAGAAGCCTAACATCATCTCTCCGAGAAGGTCCTTCTCAAGATCACATTGCTGAACGAAGATTGAATCCTTGGTTGAACCTGCCTCGTAGTAGATATAACCGCTACGGATGTGGCCTGTTGCGTTTTCAGCAACGCCTACAGAGAGTACTCCGTCCTTAGCCTTGCAGGTGATCCAGTCATCCTGAGTATAGCAGTTGAGTTCAAGGTTTGTTACGTATGGAATCTGGAGGTCAGCCTTCTCGTCGTTGAGATAAATATTCTGTGCCTCGACTGATACGATAGCACCTTTCTGAATGACAGCAACCTCGGTAACGTCGCTTCCACTCTTGATGACAATCTTACCGCTACGATATTCAAGACCTGTATTGTCGGTGGTCTTCACGGTGATGGTCTTACCGCTTACAGAGGTAGTAAACCAGTCGGTTGAAGCAGTTACATCGATAGCAGATGGAGCATCTACAACGATAGTACCCTCGGATGCCTTAACCGGCATGTCAGAAACATTCTGGCTAACGATCTTGATGGAATTGGTGAGGAGATACTCACCTTCGCTACTATCGTTACAAGATGTAAGGCAGAGGAGGGATATCAACAAGAACAAGAACCCCTTTCCCGCCTTGCGGGCACCCTTTCCCCATGAAGGAGCAAGGGAATAGTATAGATGATTAATATTTTTCATAATTATTATTTTTTGTGGCTTTAGCACTCCGTTCCTTCCCCACTCTACGAAGGGAAGAAACGAGGTTTAGAGCCTTTTAATTATCAAACGGACGTGCGATTTGTTCCTTATATACTGTGAAGTATATCTCTGGATCATCTGTACGAACCATCTTAATCCATGTAGGTTGCTTAGGATCATCGGCAGTAAGGGTGTAAGAGAAGCCCTTAGGACCGGTGAGAACACCTATAATATAGTTATAATTCGCATTATTGTAATACCATACGCCATCGCCTTCAGCAGTTCCTGCGAAGTAAAGGGTAATGATATCGTCAGTGAGGATATCTGGCTCGATATGCAGAGAACCTGCGTATTTACCGCTGACGAATGAGAATGCAAATTTGCCAGAATAGTCGAGGATGTCATTAGGACCAAGAATCATGTAAACAATATCCTCGCCTTCAGCAGCACTGCCATCCTTTGCCTGATTGAAGTAAGTCATAGCCTTCTCAGAGATAGAACTTGCCTTGAAGAACCAGTTAGCGGTAGTGAGGAACTCGGTAAGAGGCTGTGGAAGGGCTACGAGAGCAACAGAGTTATCTGTTGGGTTTGACCAGATGCCGTTCTCTGAATAGCTGAAGCCAGTCACGCTCTTGCCCATTACATTCACGGTGTCCTTGAACTCGAATCCAGAAGTAGTGGTGATGAAAGGCATGTCTATGGTCTCGCCAGTCTCAGGGTCGGTGAACTTGAACACGTTGTTGACACGACGTGTGAGGATAGAGTCACCATTAATCACAAAAGCGTACTTACCAGACTGCATCTTCTCGCCAATCTTCTTGACAGCGTCAATATATTCATTTGCTGGCAGATTGAGGCGATGCATATACATCATAACACCGCTACGCTTGCCCTTGAGGGTGATAAGGTCGTTCTGAACGTCCATGATGATGAACTCGAAGTCGCCATCCTTTGCCTCATATTCATCAGGTGAAGGTGTAGCGTATGCGTGCATCAATGAGTTATAGGTGTCGAAGCTGAGGATTGGACCGTCATCATTGGTGAGCTTATAAAGGCTTGTTTCACCCTTTTCTGCATCCTGTGAATAAACGGTAGCCTCAGTACCCTTGAACTGAATTGCATATGCAATACCACCATAGGTAAGCTCACGGTTTGGATAGTAGTCGAGTCCCCAACCATTCTCATTGCCTGTGAGGGCAGCCTTTGTCTTGTCAAGAACCTCCTGCATTCGCAGAGAAGAAGACTTGTCGAAAACATCCTCCTGGTCTTTCAGACATGACTGAAGAAATAAGGTAGAAAGGAGGAGAACGAAAGACAACACGGCCTCTCCCCCCGCCCTCCCCCGTAGGGAGGGAGCCGATCCGACAACGACGGATAGGATATTATGTAGTTTACTATTCTTTTTCATAAAATAAAACTTTTTGAGTATTTATTTGTTTGTCGTGAATGGCCTTTCGCACTCCAACTCCCTCCCTACGGGGGAGGGCAGGGGGAGAGGCCGCAGTTTTTACTTTACTGTAATATCTGTAAGATCCACCTTGCCGGCGAAAATATCAGCCTGACGACGCTGAACGGTTTCGCGGAGAACATCAATGTCAATATTGAAGTTTTCCTTCATGTATCGGCGAACGATGTCAAGCTTTGAGTTTATCAGCTCAGAAGCATGTACAGCTTCTTCACCAGTTTTCTTGGCTTTCTCTGCAGCAGCCTCGTCTGCTGCCTCCATAGTGTCGTTCCATGTTTTTGCATCATGGGTGATATACTCAGAGAGCATCTCGGCAAAGTCCTCCTGATAGGAGTTCTGAGAGTAGGCTGTGATAAAGCCTCTTGACAGGTATTCCCTGTCGTATGGCTCCTCACTCCACATATCACCTACATAGTCCTTACCAGTAACCAACTGGAAATCGGGAGGGATTACCTTTGTCTGGTTCATGATGTGGGTGAACTCATGATGGATGGTCTTGAAATAGTAACGGTTCATGTATTCCGGACCATTTTTGATATTATCACTAAGATAATTCAGACCTGCAAGCAGAATCTTACGACCGCCTTCAGCAGTACCAAGAATATAGGTTCCGTTGTTACGGTACTCCCATTCTCCGATGAGGAAGAACATCTTAGGGAAATAACGGCGTGTGAAGTCCGTGCCGGCAACCTCGTCGTATGACTCTACACAGAGATACTTTACGAGATGCGCCATCTTAACGGCATCCTCGTACTTTGCTGGTACTGTATAGTAGTCGTAATCAGACTCCGTTTCCTTATATCTGTACTTGAAATCGATATTATATGGAATGGCGAAGTTAGTTTCCAGCCATTTATCGAATTCTGTCTGCTCCTCATTAGGCGTAACAATCACGCTCTTGTTCTCGTCTGGATCGTCAGCGGTACAGGAGGCTAATGTCATTACACCCAGAGCAATCGGTATAATTAATTTATTTAGTTTCATATTATTATTCTTTTTACTTTTTATTTTTAGAAAGAACCTTTTGCATTCCGGCTCCCTTCCACATTACGGGGGAAGGGCCGGGGTTAGGGGGCTTTATCTCGGATTCCTCTCCAAGCCAGCCTCAAGTACCTTGTTAGGAAGCTGAAGAGCGCGTCGCAGGTCATCTTTCGTCAAGAAATCGACTTGCTCCGCAGGCACACCGCTTGCATCCATCACACGACGTGGAATCTCGATGCCATAGCGCTTGATGTCAAACCAACGAAGACCGAGGTGCATAGTCTCTGTACGACGGAAAGTAAGAACTGCCTGAAGCATATTCTCCTGAGTGCTTCCTTCTGCATCGATAGTGAAAGCAGGATTGAGATGCTTCTTGAGCTGTGACTCCATTTTGTCTTTGTCAGAGTATGAATACTTTGCCTTGTTATAGAACTCATTCACAATCTCTGGTGTCAGCACAACCTGACTCTTGGTTATGGAGTGCATCCACATAGTCATATCCTCGCATGCCTTATCATACTGCTTGAGCATGATGTAAGCCTCTGCACGGCTGAGAAGAGTCTCATCGGTTGTGAGAGTTGGATATACTGTACGATAGTATCCAATCTTAGCAACAGGGTCTGTGTACTCAAAGATATATGGCAACTTCCAGAATACAGTCTTGTCGAGGTTTGTTGCAGCATAAGCCTTTGGAGTTACATAGAATGATGTATAACCGCCCCAGAGCTGTGTAGCACGGATATCCTCCTTCTCTGCAAGATATTTGCCATGAGAGTAGCGGCTATTGTAACGATAAGGACCGAAGAACAAGCCTGCAGCGGAATAAGAGGTGAGAAGCAAGAGGTTAGCATTCTCGTCCGCATTGATATACTGATTGCTGATAGCGTCGAAGCTCTGTGTCATCTGTGCCATACCCTTCCAGTTGCGAAGCATAGATGCTGGCTGGTCGCCAAGACACAATGTAGCAGCCTCAACAGCCTTCTCCCATTGCTCGGTGAAGAGATAGAAACGTGTTGCGAGAGCGTATGCCGCACGCTTTGTGAAGTGGTACTTAGGTACTGTGTAGTAAGAACCGTTCACAAGTGGAAGTCCTTCCTCTATGTCAGCCTGAATGTGGTTGTAGAGGTCGGTCATATTGCCACGCTCATACGAAGGATTAAGCTGTGTCTCAGGCTCGGTAAGGTATGGCAAACCAAGCTGAGTGTCGTTCTTTGCCTTGTTGTATGGCAAGCAGAACATATTTGCAAGCATGAAATAGTTGTATGCGCGGCACATGAGAGCCTCGCCCTTTGCCTCCTGCAAAGTAGATGAAGAAGACTCAGGCATGTTCTCAATTGCCTTCAGTACTTCGTTTGCAGCAGAGATACTTACGAGGGAACTCTGCCAGAAGCTCTCCAATGACTCATTGTCCTGTTCCTTCTCGTCCTTCCATGCCCATGCTTCCTCACAGAAACGCTCAGTCTCTGGGTTGCTCTCACCGTAGTCGTCGATATTATCAGAAACGAGCTCAGCTACATAGATATGGTCATGGTCAGGATAGGCACCTACAAGGAGGTTCTGTATCTTCTGCTCATTGTCTATTGTTGCGCGGTTATCTGGATTTGTGTCGAGGAAATCGTCACAACTCACCATGCAGAATGCACCTGCAATAATCGCGCCGGCGTATGTATATTTTAATAATGTGTTCATAAATTTTTAACTTAAAAGGTTATTATTTTTATGGTTTTGAGGTCTTTGGGGTATATTGGCATTTGCTTTATGACCTTATGACCTCATAACCTTCTAACCTTAAAACCTGAAGATTATTTTACCTCAACGATGACGCGACGATCGTAAGCTGTGTTCTCAAGCATACTTACACCGCCCTTACTACTTATTACCATCTGGCTACGGCTTACGCCTAATGCCTCAAGTGACTTGGCTACAGACTCAGCACGCTGTGCAGAGATGCGGTTGTTGATTTCCTCTGTGCCTGTTGCGCTGTCAGCATAGCCTGTAAGATATACCTTGAGGTCTGGATTCTTCTTAGCAGCCTCGGCAATAGTGCGGAGATTAACTTCCTCACCAGCCTCAAGCTGTGATGATGAGTTGAGAGCGAAGAATATTGAGAGTGGCATAAACTGCTTTTCCTTCTCAACCTTTACAACTTCCTTCACAACTTCCTTGACTACCTCCTTAGCCGCAGCAGGCTTCTGGTTAGCAAGCTGCTCGCGCAGACGGTTGATCTCAGCGTTGGCATTGTCGAGATCAGACTGGAGCAGAGTTGCACGACCGTCATCCTTCTTCACGCTTGAGTCACTGCCACCAAGACCGATACGCAAGGTTGCTGTGAACTGCTTTGGTGTTGGAGCTGCCACACCACCTGCGTTGAAGAACTCAGGATCCTGACCGTTCAGCTTCTTGTCTGCATAGATAAGGAAGAGGTTGGTTGCCTGAAGCTTCAGAGAGAGATTAGCAAGACGAAGTTTCTCGGTAATGCTCTTTGGGAAGTCATAACCAACAGATATTTCCTTCATACGGATGAAATCACCCTTGGCAATACGTGCAGTACTGTAGTTGTATGCGTTGTAAGCGTATGAGAGGTGTGAGTCGTTTTCGTTCTGGCGCTTTGAAGCGATAACAGGGATGTTGGTGTATTTCTCATCACCAGGAACAGTCCAACGGTTGTTGAACTCCTTAGGAGTTGACATAAGGTCGGTGTATTCGTCAGAGAATACAGGATCAAGACGTACTACATTACCGAAAGAATAGGTAATGAATACGTTGAGTGACAAATTCTTATACTTGAATACGTTGCCGAGTGAACCTACGTCAGTTGGGTCAACAGAACCTGAGTACTCAAGGAAATTAAGCTTGTCCTTGTCAGTTTCCTGGAAGTAGATGCCAGTTGTTGTTACGTTGCCGTCCTGATCAAGGAACAGAGGCAGACCTTCATCGTTAAGTCCCATGAAAGGAATAGAGAAGAGTGCACCTACAGGATATCCCTCACGAGCAAATGCAGTTTCAGAACCAGTACTTGTACGTGAAACGAGATTCATCACGTTATTTGTTGTCTTCAGGTCTGTAACCTCATTTGAAGAGTGAGAGTAGATGAAGTTGGTTGTCCAACTGAAGTCCTTTGTCTTGATATTGTTGGTCGTGAGACTGATTTCAATACCATTAGCCTTCATAGAGGCGATGTTACCGAGTTTCTCAATCTCACCACCTATACCCTGTGTAGTTGCAACACCGATAAGGTCGTAGTTGTTACGCTTATACCAGTCCAACTCAAGGTTAATGCGGTTGTCAAGGAATCCGGCAGAGAAACCGAGGTTAAGCTCGTGCTTCTTCTCGTATGTGAGTTCCTCGTTTGCGAGGCTCTTGATATAGAGCATACTCTCACGAACACTTGCGAAAGGACGCCAAGGAGTCTTACTACCAATCTCTACGATTGCATTTGAAATGCTTGGACGCTCAGCGGTAAGTGAGTAAGAAGCGCGGAGTGCGAGGTGTGAGAGTGTTGGCTCGAACTTCTTGAAGAATTCCTCCTCATGCACATTCCAAGAAGCAGATACGTTCCATGTAGGCAGCCAACGAGCTGCACGGCTCTTACCCATGCGGTTTGTACCCTCATAGCGGTAAGTGCCATTCAAAGTGTAACGGCCTTGATATGAGTATGTTCCGTTAGCGAAGAAAGCTGCGCTACGCTCGTGCTTGTTCTCAAGTGTATAGTAGTCGGTGTTCTCCTCAGAACCTTTCTTGAATACCTGATATGCGTAGTTTGGAATCTCACCCATAGTATATTGCATACCCCAGCCACGGAACCAAGTCTTGTGGCGGTCAACGTAGTTTGTCTCCATACCGCCATAGAGGTTCACGATGTGGTCTTCTGCAAATACATCATTATAAGCAGCTGTGAGACGTGTGTCCCACTTGTACATATTGCGGTCTGTGCGCTCATAGATACCACCGTCAGGAAGTACGGTGATTGGGAGTGCATAGATGTTGTCCGGGTCTTTATAAAGGAATGGGTTCTCATCACGGATGGTAGAATTGCCCATTGCACGATATGCCAGAGCCTGATTACTGTTGTCGAGAATATAGTGTTCCTGTCTTGTAGCGGTATTCTGCATACCTGCGAGCAACGTGAGCTCCACCTTCTTAATAGGCTTGTACTTCAAGCTACCAGTAACACGGAAGTCATTCACACCCAGCTCCATATAGTTGCTCTGCAACTCATTGAAGATGTTGAAGTCTGCATAGTTACGGGTGTAGTATGTATCAGCATCAAGAGCACGTGAGGTGTTCATTGAATATGAATATGGGTTGATATCGAAGTCACGCTTCACCTCACCAGTTACAGCATCGGTTTCCTTACCGATAGTACCCGGAGCCTCCTGTTTACGGAAAGATGCATTAGCGATAACGTTGAACTCAAGTTTCTTGTTGATATTGAAAGTTGAGTTGAGGTTTGCTGTATAACGCTCAACCTCACTTCTCTTATACCATCCTGGATCAAACATAGCACTTACAGATACGTAGTGCTGTGATTTCTCAGTACCTGAAGATACACTTACTGAATGGTTGTGCATGATGCTGTTTGTGAACAGGCGGTCAAACCAGTTGGTGTTTCTCATCTCAGCAGCACGGAGATATGCGTTGCGTGCAGCCGCTGTGTTAGCAAGTCCGAACTGACCTGTTGAAGGGTCATACTCGGTGATGAGCTGATACATCTTACCATACACACCGCTCTCAGACTTCTTTGCAATCTCCGCATAGTTGAGGTAGCCCTTCTGTTCGAGCTCCTGATATACAGACATCTGATCCTGAGAGTTCATGATGTTGAAGTCATTATAGCTTGGCTTCAAACGCATGGTATATTCACCTGTATAGTTTACGAATGCACTTCCTGTCTTACCCTTCTTGGTGGTGATAACAATCACACCGGCCATAGCACGAGCACCATAGATAGAGGTTGCAGAACCGTCCTTCAGAATCTGGAATGACTCGATATCATCAGAGTTAAGACCTGCGATGGCACTTGAGATAAGAGTCTCGGCATCACCAGAAGACAGATCGTCAGCACTTACCTCGGTCACATCCTCCATGATAACGCCGTCAACAACCCAGAGAGGCTTTGAAGAACCAAAGATAGAGGTTGCACCACGTACACGAATCTTAGGAGCCGTACCGAATGTACCTGACACGTTCTGTACGCTCACACCGGCAGCACGTCCTTCAAGGGAGCGGGAGATATCTGCCATACCGTCAATCTTTGCCGATGTAGCATCAATCTTTGCAGTAGCACCAGTAAAGAGACGCTTGTCGGTCTTTACCATACCAGTAACGACAACGTCCTCAAGAAGACCGTCGCTAACAAGATTTACAACCATGCCAGACTTTGGAGTTGTAATCACAGTCTTCATGCCGACATAGCTGATAGATAATTTCTTGCCACTTGGCACATCAATAGTAAACTTACCGTTGATGTCCGTGACAGTACCCTTCTTGTCGCCCTGTATCATAACAGTAGCGCCGATTACCGGTTCACCATCCTCTTGTGAGAGAACAGTACCTGTAACCTTGGTTTGTGCCAGCGCTGTTGTTACCATACACAGCATACTGACCAAAAACAGGATAAGTTTTTGTTTCATACCTTAATACTCTATATTACTTGAAAAATTTATTTACGTCTTTATACCTCGGACTTTTAGGATTTTATGTCGGGCGAGTGTAATTTTCACATATGTTGTGATTTGTGTTGTATGCAAATGCAAAAGTACTTAAAATTTATTAAAAGAACAAACAAAACACTAAAAAACTTTCACATAAATGATATTTATCAAGCAAATACCATAAATAAGGTATGCGCGCGTAAACTTTTTTAACTTTTTGCGCGAGTAAAAATCATAGTTGAATCCTAAAACGGTCAAAGTCCCCACTAAGGGGGACTCTGACTTTTACTTTATCTTTTCTTTCAATTTTATTCTTTCCGAAGAATATACATCTCCTATTCCTTTCCAGAGACATAATAATTCAACATCTCAATTATTATCGTACATAATAGAAATGTAATCAATCTAAAGCTCCCTTTGATGACCGTTTCTTGCGAACGGACTTGAAGCGGACTTAAAGCGAAGGAGAAGCGGACCTGAAACGGTCCTATGAAATTACATGAATTTCTACAAATCACAAGTTCTTCGTCTTTCTGATGCAAAGATACGCAAAAGTTTTTATTCATGCAAACGAAAATGCAGAAAAATCAAGTTTACATTTATAATTTTTCCACACCTTTATTATGGAAAGCCAATCGGAGAAAAATCACTTTAGCAAATAAATATCAAGAGATGAGGACAAATTTGTATCGAGAGATAAGGACATAAAAAAAGGATCAGTAGAAACTCACGTCTCGGCTGATCCTCCAAAACTTTTATTTGATTATGAAAGGGGGAAACATTGTTATAAATTATTCTTCTTTCGGGGCCACTCTTATGAGTAGCGGAGTATCTGACCTGGGCGAACCTTAACGTCGCGTGTCAGATGATTGAGCTTGCAGAGTTGTTCAACGGTTACACCGCGACGCTTAGCAATGCCGTAGAGTGTTTCGCCGGACTTAACCTTATGATAGCGTGTCTCGGTGTACTGGCGAACCTCGCTTTCAGCAATTTCCTTCTGTTCCTCTACAGTCTCTGTTTCCTCAGGAGCACCATCAAGGCGGATAGTCTTGTTGACAGCAACAGACTCCTGCTCATAGTTGCTCTTACGGAACATATAATAGTCGGCTGTCACATCCTGGTTTACGAAATCGAAGAGCAAAGCAGGATTAAGCGCTACACCACAGAGACGAGTCTCAAAGTGAAGGTGTGAACCTGTGCTTCGACCGGTGTTACCACCAAGACCAATAGGCTGACCAGCCTTTACTGTTTCATTTTCATCTACCAACCAGTCACTCATGTGACCGTATATTGTCTCAAGACCGTTAGGGTGGCGAATGACAAGGAATTTACCATAGCCACGAGCCTCATATCTCTTTACACGTACCTTTCCCGAGAAAGCAGCACGAATAGTATCACCGATATAAACCTTAACGTCTATTCCCTTGTGCATACGTCTCCAGCGTGGTCCCATCTTACTAGTAATGACCCTGCTGGTCGTTGGCATACAGAAATGCTTCAAACTGATTCTGAATGAGTCAGGCAGTTCTGTCTGCTTGTGAGCGTATGTATTATCCCAATCGTCATACAGCTGAGAAGCTGGGTTTTGAAGTGATTCCCTTTCTATTACCGTCTTTAGTGCTAAGGTGTCAACTGCACGCATTCTGCGATCAACTGGAGCTTGTCTTGCAAGCAAATCTTGTGCCGAGACTGGTGCTGAAACCAGCATGAGCATAAATGGTAGGATGAATAGCTTATATATTTCCTTTAAATTCATTAAAAAACTGTTTAGTTAATATTCAAACGCTTCCACAATTCCCCAATAGCGGAAAAACTGTTGCAAAGATAATAAAAAAAAACGGTTTAGCCAAACAATTTTCGACAGAAAGTCTTCATTTTTAACATTAAAGCCCTCTTTTAACATCCATTAACAGACAACATCCGAAAAATAGTTTATTATTTCGAAAATTATTTCTAACTTTGCAATCAAAATTGCATATTTATGAATATAACCCGCATAATACCCCTTACGGTCTTGATGTGCATCAACAATTTGGCCTGTTTTGCACAATCTGCCGGAAATCCGCAGAAGGGAGGCAACTATCTATATTGTCACATGAGCGGACGAGGACAATGGACGGCTTACGCGGTTTCGCGTGACGGGGAAGAGTTTCACGACCTCATCGGAGGTGACTCTATTTTCTCAAGTAGGGAATTGGCGGCAATAGAAGGTGGTACGCGCGACGCGTATATATGCAGGAAGCACGATATGAGCGGCTACTTGATGGTGACTACCGACATGAATAATTCTGCCACCAAACGTCTTGGAAAGAAGGAGACGTGGGATAACTATGGCATAAACCTATTGACATCCGACGACCTCATTCATTGGAAATCAACGACTTTCGATTTCCGCAAGGGACTGGACATTTTCTCTGACACCAAGACGGAGAATGACCGCAAGCGTTCTGCGTATAAGAACTGGACAACGATTAATCGCGTCTGGGCTCCTCAAATATTCTGGGATTCGGAGTATAAATGGCCTGACGGTCGCAAGGGCGGCTATTTCATCTATTACTCTCTCTGGAACAGGGACGAGGAGGCATACGACCGTATGTACTACTCATATGCGAACGAGAGTTTCACTACCCTCACCCAGCCACGTCTGCTTTTCGATTGGGGCTATGCCACTATTGATGCAGACATAAACTACGTGCCAGCCGACGGGAAATACCACATGATGATAAAGAAGGAAGGCGGTCAGCCAGGCCTCTTCACCTCCACATGCAATTCCCTGACAGGCAAGTGGTCAGAGCCCGACTCTACCGACTACGTGAACTTCGAGGGCAAGAAGAAATGCGAGGGTGTATCTGCCTTTCAGCTTGAGGGCGACGACACTTGGCGTATTGCGTATATCGAGTATTCATCCCGTCCGCGCAACTACCGCATCTGCAAGGCTGATAAATACATGCGTAATTTCTCCGACCCTAAAAATATAATAGGTGTAGCCGCTCCTCAACACGGTTCCTTCATGAGGATAACCGATGAGGAATATGAGCGGTTGGTTAAAGCATTCCCGATTCGGGAAATGAAAAATGAATAAAAAATGTACATCGCTAATGGAACAAGAAAATAACATATCAGTTTCATCGTCTTCTCCAGAAGGCGTAACCGTAAAGCCAGCCTCTTCAATGGCGGTACTCTTTGCGACATTCTTCCGCATAGGACTCTTCACAATCGGCGGAGGATATGCCATGATTCCACTTATTGAGGCAGAGATAGTGAATAAGCGCAAATGGATTGGCAAGACGGAATTCCTTGACCTGATAGCAATTGCGCAATCATGCCCGGGAGTTTTCGCAATCAATATCTCAACATTCATCGGATACAAGAAACGCAAAACCGCAGGAGCCCTTTGCTGTGCCCTAGGAACTGCCTTGCCGTCATTTCTGATAATATTGCTGATTGCGATGTTCTTCCATAATTTCCAGGATGTACCTTGGGTTGCAAGCGTCTTTGCAGGCATACGACCAGCCGTAGTAGCCCTTATAGCCGTACCTACTTGGAATATGGCAGTACGAGCAAAGATCACTTTCATCAATTGCTGGATACCTTTCATAACGGCAATACTCATCTGGGCATTAGGTGTTAATCCTATATATATAATCCTTGCTGCCGGTATCGGAGGTTTCCTTTACGGACAATTCATAAAGCCAACAGAATAACATTCTTTTTGAAATATGATATTCCTATCACTCTTCTATACATTCTTTCTGATAGGCCTTTTCGGATTTGGAGGAGGCTATGGAATGATTTCGCTGATTCAGGCTCAGGTGGTTTATGAGCACCATTGGATGACATCTGCGGAATTCACCAATATAATAGCAATCTCACAGATTACCCCAGGCCCGATAGGCATCAACTCTGCCACATACTGCGGATACACAGCCGTTTACAACCTCACAGGCGACACATTCCTTGCCATGCTCGGTTCATGCACAGCCACATTCGCGCTTATGCTTCCATGCTTTGTGCTGATGATTGTCATTAGCAAACTGTTCATGAAATATATGAACACAAGCCTTGTACAGAGCATTTTCCTCGGATTGCGACCTGCCGTTGTAGGACTTCTTGCGGCCGCTACCCTACTCCTTGCCAACAAGGAGAATTTCTCAACTCCAGACAATCCGTGGCAGTTCTATATCTCAATATTCCTCTTTGCCGCTACATTCGTGGGAACAAAATGGGTTGGCATTAACCCGATAAGGATGATAGTCTATGCAGCATTCGCAGGATTAGTGCTTTTATAGGGCATTCTATCATGTGTACGCACACAAAAGATTGACATTAATCAAGTATTAGCACATTATGGCAAAAAAAGTTTGATTTTGTTTGCGCACACAAAAAAATAGCAGTAATTTTGCACTCGGAAATCAGAAACAAGTACAAGCTTATATCTGTTTCCTTAGCTTCTTATCGTTGAAAGGAAAAAGGACACGAGGTCCGGAAACATTCCTCAGACGATTTAAAAAGATTGTTTAGGTTAGTAGAATAATAGATTTAGGTTTTAGTTATTAGGTTAAAGATTGTTTGACTCTTGGATAGCATAAGAAGGACCGCGAGGTCGTTCTTTGGATTTAGAAAAGGATTTTAGTTAAACATATTTTTTTCAACACCCCACCAGTCGTGAGACCAGTGGGGTGTTTTTTTGATGTCTTTTTTCCAGCATTTCTCCCTATATATTCCTCCCTTGATCTTCCTATGATCCTCCGTTGTACCTCCGTACCAAAGTCGGTGCAAAGTCGGTGAGAGAGCGGAGGAACATCGAGTTTACTACGGAGAAACATAGGAGGATAAGCCTAAGCACAAAAAAAACATTATGTTTTCTTTGGCAAACTTGTTATTTATTTGTATTTTTGCACCCACAAAGAGAATTACAAATGAAAGTGCTATTATTTAGAATCTGTTTCCTGCTCATAATGTTGGGCGGTTTCTCTGACTCGGTCTATGAAGTCAGGGCAGACGATTCTTTTCATGGCAAAGGCAAAAACGAATTGAGATTCGAGACCGCCGACAACGCCTTTGCACGAATAATAGCAAAAAGGTCGCGCAACAACTCTCTTGCATCATTCACTCGTACTGAAGGACATCGAGTAGCCTGTTCACGTTCTGTCAAGCTGATTCCGACACATGGAGGTAAGCCTGGCAGTTCTCTCGGGATTTGGTCTTCAGACAATTCTTATAAACATTCAAAATTCAACGTCCAGCTTCTGAACCGCAAAAATAGCGGGCAGAGAGTCATGGGTGCGTCTCCTCGCCTTTATTATGTCATAGCGTTGAGACGCCTTCTTTGTTAAAGAAAAAAAAAGATCCTCTAAATCTCCCTTAAAGGGAGACTTTTAGTGCTCCAACTCTCCCCCTTTAAGAGGGAAGCTCGGAAAGGGTCGTGCATTTTATCACTTTCATTTATAACAATTAACAAAGAAAGAAAAATTCAAAAATGGCAAATATAAAGAATCTGCAGATGTGGAATGACATCTGCACAGATGTTCGTATCCAAATCAGCAAGTCGTTGTTTGGTTTGAAGACAACCGCAACATACAAACCGACAAACAGCATTATTAACGTTTCCACATTGGAATACTCTCCACAGGACGGAGAGCATTTGCGCAACATCCTATCCGCTCCACGCGCTACGCTTTCCAGCACCATAGGCGAATACCGTCCAAAGCCGATAGCCTGCGGCAACTACATGCTTGAGGTCTGCCGTTCACGCGACAACCAGTTCGTTTGTCTGTTACTCAGTCAGTATCAGGATTTGGAATATAAGCCCGTAACCGACACTCTCTTTTTCGAGGGTGACGAGGCCAAAACTATCTGTCAACTTTTTCAATAACATCAATAATGCCCACAGTCATTATGGCTGTGGGCATTTCCAATATTATGTTGCTATTATTTCCCTCCCATGTAATTCCCATATACCTCCGAACCAAACTCGATGGAAGTCCGTTCCATAGCGAACAAAAAGCGGAGGTTCATCGAGTTTGGTTAGGAGGAAAAGCGAAGGATGAACCTAAGCACATATAAAAAAAACATCATGTTTTCTTTGACGGATTAAGTTTCCTTAATGGCATTTTCCCTCTAAAATTGATAAAGTATAAGGAAATTTCGCCTAATAGGAAAAATGCAAAAGAAATATTTGGATGTGTCATAAAAAATATATAAATTTGCAGCCGTTAATTGTGATATAAAAACAATAAATACCATACAAAAGATGAAGAAAATAGTTTTTGTTGCTTGCATGATAGCCTCTACAATGACGGCTAATGCTCAGGAAGTTGACAAAGAAAAAGTTCAGACTCAGGCAGAGGCTGCTGCCGAAGCAAAGAAAGCCTTGAAAGAAGTGGACACTGGTGATAAGATTTGGAAGTTCTCTGGTGTTACGGGACTTAATGCTGCCGCTACAAGTCTATCAAATTGGGCTGCCGGTGGCAACGACAACGTGAACGGCGTGATTTTCGGCCGTTTACGTCTGCTGTATCACAAGGACAAGATTGCGTGGGACAACAACCTTGACTTGGAGTATGGTATGTCATACATCGACCAGAAGGACGATAAGGTTCAAAAGTCAAGCGACCGTATAAAGTTCAACTCAAAAGTTGGTTACGAGTTCGCTCCAAAATGGTTTGCTGCGGCCCTTCTCGGCTTCAACACACAGTTCGCACTCGGTAGAAGCTACGAGGGCAAGAACGATGACAACCCTATCATCTCAAAGTTCTTTGCTCCTGCATATACAGATGTATCTATCGGTATAGACTGGAAACCAAACGACATTATCTCTGTCTATATGTCTCCTATCGCAGGTCGTTTCACAACCGTATCTGTTAGCAAATCAATGAACAGAGAATATAAGGACCTCTATCCATTGGAAGATGGCGGTTTGGAACGCAACCTGAAAGAGAAGTATGCCGTTTGGAAATATGACGACAACGACAATAAGGACTTCAGCAGCAACACTCGTGCAGAGCTTGGTTTCTCGGTTAAAGCTGCGATGAACTATTCAATAAAGGATTTGAAAGTCACTTCAACTCTCGGTCTTTACACCCCTTACGCAAGTGACAGAAAGAAGATTGACATCAACAAGGATGATCCTGAAAAGGCTCCTTTCTGGCGTTACAGGGACAACAACCGTTGTATAGGCAACTTCGATGTGGATTGGGATCTGGCTCTTTCATATCAGCTCTTCAAGTGTCTACAAATGACATTCTCAACATCTATGAAATACTACAATGGAGTAATGATTGCCGACAAAGACGGTAATGAGGCAGAGCGACTTCAGTTCAAGACCATCCTCGGTGTTGGTGTGGGATATAACTTCTAAAAAAAACACCTTTCAAACGCAAAGACGCAAAGGCACAGAGAGCCAGAACTTCGTGCCTTTGCGCCTTTGCGTTTGATTAGTGGCAAAAAAAAATCAATAATCGAAAGAAAATTGATGTTATTTTGAGAAAAAACTCAGAAAAAATTTTGTCAATCAACAGAAAATGAGTACCTTTGCATCCGCTTAGCGTTATATAGGGCGAAGTGTGCCCGAAAAGAAGCAGGCAAAGAACATTTTAAACAGTCGAATGAAACCAGACAAAAAACAAGCAAACAGCAAACAGCAGTACCGCATCAACGAGCAGATTCGTGTTCGTGAGGTACGTATCGTAGATGAGGACGGCTCTTCAGTAATGCCAACCCGTCAGGCTTTAGACATCGCACGTCAGAAAGGCGTTGACCTCGTAGAGATTTCACCAAACGCACAGCCACCTGTTTGCCGAATCATCGACTACTCAAAGTTCCTTTACCAGCAGAAGAAACGCGCTAAGGAGATGAAGCAGAAGCAGGTTAAGGTCGAGGTTAAGGAAATCCGTTTCGGACCTCAGACTGATGACCACGACTATCAGTTCAAGCTCAAGCATGCAAAGGAATTCCTCGAGGAAGGCAACAAGGTTCGTGCCTATGTATTCTTCCGTGGACGTTCTATCCTCTTCAAGGAACAGGGTGAGGTTCTCCTTCTCCGTTTCGCTAACGACCTTGAGGAATACGGTAAGGTAGAGCAGCTTCCAAAGCTCGAAGGAAAGAAAATGTTCCTCTTCCTCGCTCCAAAGAAGGCTGCACAGGCAAAGAAGAGCCAGCAGAAGATGGACCGCGAGCGTCGTGAGGCAGAAGCCAAAGAGGCAAGCAAGCAACAGGTTGAGTTGAATGAAGCTGAGACAGAGGCACCAGCAAACGGAGGTCTCTTCGCTAATATAAAAGGTGGCGAGGAAGTTCTCAAGAAGCTTCAGGACTCTAACGAAGAATAAAGAAAAAGAGAGTGCGTAACGCCGGGTATATGCGTTGCCACCATTAATTAATAACAAATTAAACAAAACGAAAAAAATGCCAAAAGTTAAGACAAACTCCGCTGCAAAGAAGCGTTTTTCTTTCACCGGAACAGGTAAGATCAAGAGACGTCATGCGTTTCACAGCCACATTCTGACTAAGAAGACCAAGAAGCAGAAGAGAAACCTTCTCGGTTCTACTATCGTTGATGGTACTAATACAAAGCAGGTTCGTGACTTGCTGTGTCTCCGTTAATCTTATTGTCGAACATTTTTGAAAAAGTTAAAAAATTATGCCACGTTCAGTAAATCATGTTGCTTCTCGTGCTAAGAGAAAGAGAATTTTGAAGCTTACCAAGGGTTACTTTGGTGCCCGTAAGAATGTTTGGACAGTAGCCAAGAATACTTGGGAAAAGGGTCTTACATACGCTTACCGCGATCGTAAGAACAAGAAGCGCACATTCCGTGCTCTCTGGATCCAGCGTATCAACGCTGCTGCTCGTCAGGAGGGTCTGAGCTACTCAGTTCTCATGGGTCTTCTTCACAAGGCTGGTATCGAGATCAACCGCAAGGTGCTTGCTGACCTCGCTGTCAACAACCCACAGGCTTTCACAGCCATCGTAAACAAGGTAAAGTAATCGAAAAAAGTATTTTTCACTACCATACCTTAACCGCAAGAGTCACAAAAATGCGACTTTTGCGGTTTTTTTATTACAAATTACAATATTTAAGAAAAAAAACTTGCAATTCTCATAAAAAAAATATAAATTTGCAGTCGATTGTACAACAAAATATTTTTAAACAACAAATCAAATAGCCTATCGAGACAACATTTACTTACAAATTTTTAAACGATAAGAAAATGAAGAATCTCAATACGATGACCAACGAAGAACTGGCCATCAGCTATATGGAAGGTAATAACCGCGCCTTCGATATGTTGCTTCAGCGCACACAAGATGCTCTGTTCACATATATCCTATTTGTTGTGCATGACAATGACACAGCCAACGATATTTTCCAAGAGACTTTTGTGAAGGCTATCATGTACCTTCAGAAAGGTCGATATACCCCTACAGGTAAGTTTAGTGCCTGGATGATGCGTATCGCCCATAATGCAATTATGGACTGGTACAGACGTCAGAAGCAGTTCAATCTGATTGATGTGAATGAGGCTAATGACCTGTCAAACATCTCAAGCGATGACCTTCTTGACACAAGCAAGGAGGCAGACTTCGTGAACAAGCAGGTGCTCTGCGACGTAAAGAAGCTCATGGAATTCCTTCCTGCAACACAGCGCGAGGTGGTTTTCATGCGCTACTATCAGGAAATGTCGTTCAAGGAGATTGCCGAGACAACAGGTGTAAGCATCAACACATCTCTCGGACGTATGCGCTATGCCCTTATTAATATGCGTAAGCTCGCACGTCAGAACTCTATTGAATTAGAGATGGTATAAGAACAAGTTAGGACAAGCTTGTCCTAACCATATAAAGCGCAAAGACCAAAGAGATTGTCTCTTTGGTCTTTGCGCTTTTATCTTTTAATGATATTGATTACCTTACAAAGCCTTCAACGAACTGATTGTTGCTATCGGATCCTCAGACTTAAAGACATAACTGCCAGCGACAAGAACATCTACCCCAGCCTCAACAAGCTGCGGACCAGTCTCGCCATTTACTCCACCATCAACCTCTATAAGAGCGTATGAACCTGTTCTATTGATAAGTTCACGAAGTCGCTTTACCTTGTCTATCGTATTCTTGATAAACTTCTGACCGCCAAATCCAGGATTCACACTCATAAGCAACACCATATCCACATCCTTGATTATATCCTCAAGAACGCAGACAGGAGTAGCAGGATTAAGGGTAACGCCAGCCTTCATACCAGCATCATGAATTTCCTGAACAGTACGGTGCAGATGAGGACAAGCCTCATAATGTACGTTCATCATCATAGCACCAAGCTTTGCGGTCTGCTCTATATAGTTCGCAGGAGAGTTTATCATATAGTGAACGTCCAGTTTCTTCGTACAAGCCTTGGCAACAGCCTCCAGAACAGGGAAACCGAAAGAAATATTTGGCACGAAGGAACCATCCATCACATCCAGATGAAGCCATTGAGCTTCACTTTCATTAATCATCTCAATCTCGCTATCAAGATGCAAGAAATCAGCAGCAAGGAGAGATGGAGAAACGATTGTCATATCTTAAAACTTACTTTTTCTGACCTTTTAGGAAGTTAATTACGGGCATAATCAGTTAAGGCAGAACACCTGATATTGTCCACCTACCTTCATTACACGGCATGAATATGCAATCTGCTTGATTATGCTGATTGTTTTCTCTGAAGGGGAAGAAGTTTCTAGAGTAAAGAAATGCTTCATAGGCACGGGAGTAAAATTAAACTTTGAATTGATTTATAACACAATAATAACGCAACGGCATTCCCTTTTATTATGTATAAAACAAAAAAAAGTCTAAAGTCCGCTTACAGACCTTAGACTCTTTCAACCTTTTAGGCAGTTTGAATATGCCTTTAAAGCATAGCAGAGAACTTCTCATCAAGCTTTGCCTTATTTGCTGCACCAACGAGTTTGTCAACAACCTCGCCTCCCTTGAAGAAGAGAATGGTTGGAACGTTACGAATGCCAAGATCAGCAACGAGATCCTCACATTCTTCAACATCACACTTACCGACAACAATCTTACCAGCATATTCCTCAGCCAACTGACTGATAATCGGAGCAATCATTCTGCATGGTCCGCACCATGTCGCCCAGAAGTCAACGACCAAAGGCAGTTCACCATTCTTGAGTTCCTCGAAGTTCTCGTTTGTTATTTTAACTTCCATAGTCTTTGTTTTTAATTATTCCTTAATATATATAACGACTACAAAGATACGTTTTTTTCATGAACAATCAAAATAAATCACCGTATTTTCTTTATTTCAATAGAAATTCATTATTTTTGCATGTGATTTCTCCACGGAGAAACATCAAAGCGACAGAAGAGCCTATGGCAGAGCACTACGATCTCGGCAAATGGGGAGAAGAACAAGCAGCTCTCTACCTCAAGAAGAAAGGATGGTACATCCGGCATCGCGATTGGCATAACCGACATCGCGACCTCGACATCGTGGCTATCGATCAAGACAGTAGTATCCTTTTGGTGGTAGAGGTCAAGACACGTAGCTCAGAAGTATGGGGCAATCCCGACGAAGCCATAGACGAAGAGAAGAAGAACAATATCATTCGCGCTACCGCAGCATACATAAGATGTTTCAGACTGGGCTATTGCCAGATACGCTATGACACGATTTCCGTAACAGGAACGCCAGAATCTGGAGTTCAGATAGTCCATAAGGAGAACGCCTTCGATGTCACCTCTCATTTCCAGTATTGGGAGCAAAGGAAATATCAAAGAAAGAAAAAGTCTGGAACGTGGTGATGCTAATGAAATAATTAATAATGAATATCATCCATCTCAAGGAAATTGATTCCACCAACATATACCTCCTTAATAATGCTGATAAGTTCAGTAATGAGGAGATAACCGTTGCCGTAAGCGACTACCAGACAGCCGGTCGAGGTATGGGAACAAACACATGGGAAAGCGAGCCTGACAAGAACCTGCTTTTCTCTATGCTCATCCACCCTACATGGCTCGAGCCTTACATGCAGTATATCATTTCTATGGCTCATGCGCTATCCTTATATGATGTCCTTTCTTCCTATTCTAAAGACATAACAATAAAATGGCCTAACGACATTTATTGGAAAGAGCGCAAAATAAGTGGTACACGCATCGACGGAAACATCCAGTCAGGCAAACTGAGCGATATGGTGATTGGAACTGGTATCAACATCAACCAGAACGAGTTCAACGGAACTGCGCCTAATCCCGTTTCCCTTACTCAGATAACAGGAAAGACATACGACCGCCAAGCCATTTTGAATGATATCATCACACGCTTTAAGCATTATCTCGACATAGCGCAGGAGGAATGGACAACACGAAAAGAATGTAATACCATTCATAGCGAGTATCATCTTCACCTATTCCGCAAGGAAGGCATACACAGCTATGAGGATGCTAACGGACGGTTCGATGCCAAGCTTGTGGAAGTACTCCCGAATGGCATAATGCAATTGGAGAGGACCGACGGAACGATAAGCGAATACGAGTTCAAGGAAGTGAAATTCCGCCTTGACGGAACAAGCGAAAACAAATAACAAACAACAATAAAAAACATTTAAGAAATGAGATTCAAGAGAATACTCCTCAAGCTCTCAGGCGAGAGTCTTGCTGGTGATCAGAAACAAGGTATCAACGTTGAGCGCCTCAACCAGTATGCAGAACAGATTAAGGAAATCGCATCTATGGGTGTACAGATCGGCATCGTGATAGGTGGTGGTAACATCTTCCGTGGTCTTACAGGTGCTGGCAAGGGCTTCGACCGTGTAAAGGGAGACCAGATGGGTATGTGCGCTACAGTCATCAACTCACTCGCGCTCTCAAGCGCATTGGGTGCTATTGGTCAGAAGAACCGCGTACTCACAGCTATCCGTATGGAGCCAATCGGCGAGTTCTATTCTAAGTGGAAGGCTATCGAGGCTATGGAGAATGGCGAAGTGGTCATCATGAGTGCTGGTACAGGTTCACCTTATTTCACTACCGATACAGGCTCTTCACTTCGTGGTATTGAGATTGAGGCTGACGTAATGCTCAAGGGCACACGTGTTGACGGTATCTATACAGCCGATCCAGAGAAAGATCCAACAGCTACAAAGTTCCACGACATTACCTATCAGGATGTAATCGCAAAGGGACTGAAGGTTATGGACATCACAGCAACCGCTATGTGTATGCAGAATAACCTCCCTATCTATGTCTTCAACATGGATATCCTCGGCAACCTCAAAAAAGTTATTGCAGGAGAGGAGATTGGAACACTCGTACACAACTAATAACAGACAACAAAAAAAAGATAGAGCTACACCAACGTAACTCTATTTTTTTATATTAAGAATGCTTGTTTTAATTTACATTCTCTTGTAAATGCAATAAGGTAGATGTTTAATGATTAAAGCAAGAAGATGCCATCTTTTGGTGACATAGGCTTTTGAACGAGTCTGTTTTATTGCATTTATAATTTGTGTAACAACCTTATCAACAGGCATTACCCAGAAGAGATTATCTCCCTTTGCCATTCTTGTATCGACAAGTCCCGGCCGAATATCCGTTACTTTTATACAGTTTCCGTCCTTATACGCTTTCTTGCATAAAGCCTCCATATAATTAATTTGATAGGCTTTTGATGCGCTATATGACGGGGCTTGTGCTTCTCCACGTAATCCCCCAATAGATGTTATCGCTACGAGATGTCCATATCCTTGTTGGCGTAGGATATTGTAAAAGCTATCCACCACATAAGTCCAGCCTATCACATTTGTATTTAATGTTGGAAGTTCTATTCCAAAATCGAGTTCTGGATTTATTTCTCCGACACCAGAGCATACAATTACAAGGTCAATCGTTGATAGCTGGGATTTGAAATATTCGATAGCTGTCGAGATTTCTTCTTGTATTGTAATATCAGCTGCGTATGTTATTACATTCGGGAAATATTGTTTTTCCAATTCCTTTAATATTGATACTCTGCGAGCAACTATCGCTATCTTATTTGAGGAAGTCGCATATTTCTTTAATAAGCCCTTACCAATTCCAGAAGAGGCTCCAATTATAATGATATTCATACTTTTTTTGATGCAAAGATATGAAGTAATTTGGAATATTAATCTTAGGAATTAGAAATGTTTTATCTCATGGCATCAATTCTCAACTTAGGTTGAGAAATTTCAAGTTATTATTCTGCAAATGTGATGTCATGACGGATTTTGCTGATGGTATTAGGATGTAATTTCAGATATGACGAAATGTCTTTAAGAGATAATTGTTGAACAATCTGGGGACAACGTTTTAGAAGATGTTCATAACGTCCACGCGCATCAAGTCTATATAGATTGATGTAGCTGGAGTAAATCTGTCCAAATAGTCCTTCCATTATTTTCATTCCATAATAAAGTGCGTCAGGACTTTCATGAAAGATATTATAAATATCATTTCCATCAACGACATACACCTTTGAATCTGCGCTTGCCTCTATCTGCACATCAGAAACTTTTCCATAAAGGCAGTTGGGATAATCTGCTACGAACTCTTTTTCAAAGGCAAATCCCGTAATATAATCTTTGTTCTCGCTATCGTTATGAACTATATATTTGAAATACCCTTTTTCTATATAGCCAATATTTCGAGAAGGTTCACCTACGCGAACAATTATTTCTCCGCGTTTTATTATCTTCGCTTTCCCCTTGCTAAGACAATATTGACGCAAGAAGTCAAGGTTGATATCATCCTTGTATGAATTGAAATTTTCTTTCATTATTTAGGCAGGAAAAAGGTTAATCATCCGCTCCTCTCTAAGTCCCATGTAAGTCCGTAGTAAGTCCCTTGTAAGTCCCATTTTCCTCCCATTCCCAAAGGGCGACAGAATGGAGGAATAGCAAAATATCATTTCTATCTCTTCTTTTTGAAAAACTCTTGCATCAACTCACGACACTCGTCTTCAAGAACTCCGCTAACGACTTCTGCCTTGGGATGAAGGGCATTAGGAGCAATCTTGCGATAGCCTCGTTTTTCATCAGGTGCACCATATACGATTCGGGGAATCTGCGCCCAACCGATAGCTCCAGCACACATAGGACAAGGCTCTACCGTTACGTATAGGGTACAATCCGTAAGGTATTTGCCTCCAAGGGCATTAGCACCAGCCGTAATGGCCTGCATCTCGGCATGAGCCGTTACATCACACAGAGTCTCTGTAAGGTTATGCGTCCTGGCAATAATCTTGCCACGGCACACAAGAATAGCGCCAATAGGAATCTCATCTTCCCTGGCTGCCTGCTCTGCCTCAGCAAGAGCCTTACGCATATATTCCTCATCGGTCATAGTTTTATTGTTTTATTGGAGTTCAAGGAGTACAAGGAGTGACGCTCCTTCGTCGCTTAAGGAGTACAAAACGATGGTTTTTTTTCGCGTAAATACATTCGTCTTGTACTCCTTGAACTCCTAGTACTCCTTATTACTCTTTAATTTTATTCTCATTTCACCAGCACTACCAGATACTTGCTCGTACTCCAGAAGCTCTGTGGATTATTAATTCTAAGCACATACTGCTTGTTTGCATCCCTTATCAACTGATAACTGTTTGACGGATGAGCAGTCATGATTTTTACCGATTTTGAATAGAGTTTTATCTCCTTCTCAATCCTGATGTCTATCTTCGTAAAGTAGCTCTTGTTGAAGTTAGATTGCAGTACCCTACCCTTTTCATAGATATTCTGGCTCTGCAATTCCTTCTTTGTGCCGAACACATACCAAGCCGTATTTATCTGCTTATCCTGCGCTACGATAGTTTCCGACTTACTTGACGACTCTTCCTTCAAGGATGCTATACTTGAGCTAAGGCTCGCAACCGTCTGATCAAGTTCCGCGATATGGATATCCTTCTCCTGAAGCTCAGCCTGAAGTTTCTGTAAGTTAGCATCATTATCCTCAAGTTGCTGAACGAGATTATCTATTACCGTCTTGAACTGTTCACTACGCACACTACTCTCACGCACTTGCTGACGTAGCTTGGCGATAAGCTCACGATTATGTTCCATCATCTCGGAGATATCACGGATATTCTCTCGAATCTGTTCGGTTTTATTGGTTGCCTCGCCACTCTTTATGATAGACATCCTACCCTCAGCAGCATTTATAAGCCTAAAGCCCTCCTGAATCTCATTCATAGTGCCAAGGATGTCGTTTATCTCCCTGTCCTTGAAATCGATAACCTGCTGAAGAGAGTCACGAACCGAGTTGCTATTCTCCATAACAGGCACAGATTTCTTCTCCTGACACGAAATCAGGAGCAAAGCTAATGCCAATATGGAAAAAATCTTTCGCAAACTACCTCTTTATTCGCAAGCTCATCAGCTTCGCAGTTTCTCTTTACACTTTACCCTTTATTCGCAAGCTCATCAGCTTCGCAATTCCTCTTTACTCTCAATATTCCAGCCCTTGCGAGCAGCTTTCTTCTCGGCCTTCTTTCTTTCCTTGAGGATATCGGCATCTATGCCTTGAAGAACAACCACAATTTCGCCCTTCGGCTCTGTCTGTCGGAAATGTTCTGCTACCTCAGCAAGAGTGCCACGAACACTCTCCTCGTACATCTTGGAGATCTCACGACACACACTCACTTGACGATCTTCTCCGAACACCTCGCAGAACTGCTCCAAGGTCTTAACCAATCGTCGTGGAGACTCATAGAAAATCATAGTACGCACTTCCTCTTTCAGTTCCTCAAGACGTGTCTGTCGCCCTTTCTTCTGAGGAAGGAACCCTTCGAAGCAGAACCTGTCGCAAGGCAATCCGCTTGACACCAGGGCAGGAGTGAAAGCCGTAGCTCCCGGCAATGTCTGTACCGTAATACCGGCAGCAGCAGCCTCTCTGACGAGGAAGAAGCCAGGATCGCTGATACCCGGAGTTCCTGCATCGGTAATGAGACAAATCGTCTGACCTGCCTTCAGCCTTTCCACGACACCAGCCGATGCACCATGCTCATTGAACTTATGATGCGCCATGAGTTTCTTGCCCTCTATCTCGAAATGCCTCAGAAGGATGCCCGAAGTGCGCGTGTCCTCACAGAGTATCACGTCCGCTTCCTTCAGGAGACGGATGGCACGAAACGTCATATCTTCCATATTTCCCACAGGCGTGGGCACCAAGTATAATATACCCATAAACAAGCACAAATATATATTCGTGTGAAGAAAATCGTGCGTGTCAGCCCAAAGGCAAGCGTACGATTATATATTTTCAAACACAAAGATAGTGTTTTTTCCTCAATCCGCAAAAAATAATCCTAATTCTTTGCTTTTTTTAAAAGTATTAATTACTTTTGTAGCCAATATGACACAAGACCTAACTGGGGAGTCACACCAGCCCGGAAGAATAGAAGTGGTGTGTGGATCTATGTTCTCTGGCAAGACCGAGGAACTTATCCGTAGAATGAAGCGTGCGCGATTCGCCCGACAGCGCCTCATCATATTCAAGCCGGCAATGGACACGCGCTATTCCGAGGAGGACGTGGTGAGCCACGATCACAACGCCATTCCGTCCACACCAGTCAAGACATCAGCCGAGATTCTTGAGAAGGCAGGGGATGTGGATGTGGTTGGTATTGACGAGGCTCAGTTCTTCGACGATGGAATCGTCAGCGTATGCGATACCCTCGCCTCTCGCGGCATTCGTGTCATCGTTGCAGGTCTCGACATGGACTACCAATGCAAGCCCTTCGGAGCAATGCCGCAACTTCTTTCCATCGCCGATGATGTTCTAAAGGTACATGCCATCTGCATCCGATGCGGACGTAACGCATACGTCAGCCATCGCAAGGTCGATGTTGACGGTCAGGTCCTTTTAGGCGAGAAAATGGAATATGAACCCCTCTGCCGCGAATGCTACCGCAAGGAACAGGCACGAGTCAAAGGCTATGTCTCAAAGCTGTTTGAATAGAGATGGCCAAGCCCTCTCAATTTACTATTTAGCTATTTACTATGTACTATTTATTTACGATTTAGTCTATGTACTATTTATCGTTAATCAATAGCGAAATGGCAAATAGCTAAATAGTAAATCAAATAAAAATAGTACATAGCAAATAGCTAAATAACGTGAATTCGACGAATTCAAGACTGCGAGGGCTGAAAGCCCGACACCTAATAGGGCAGTCCGTAAGGGCTGTTATTCGGTAGATACGTGATTAAAGGAGCGCTGTAAGTGCGACATCTGAAGACTTTAGGTGTCGGTCCTTCAGACCTCATCCCTCTAATAACGGCAAATATAACAGCCCTCACGGACTGCCCTTTTAGGTGCCGCTCCTTCAGAGCTCTTTCAACCACATGATATTCAATGACATACGAATAGAGGAATTCATCGAACTCACGTTAAATAAATAAAAATAGTACACAAATAGTATATAGTAAATAGCTAAATAGTAAATCAAATAGTCGTGTTAGAAAAGAAAATAACCTTCGACAGATTCATCCGCTGGATAGTTATTGGTGGAATAATCTTCCTATCACTCTTCGTGCTCAACTACCTGAGCGCAGTACTCCTGCCATTCTTCATCGCATGGGTAATGGCATACCTCATGTACCCGGTCGTTATCTTCTTTGAGAAACGACTCCACATCAAGGTAAGAGCCATAAGCATCATCCTCGCTATGCTGACAGCCATAGCTGTGCTCTCTGGAGTCATATACCTCATCATCCCACCGATGATAGAGCAGTTTTCCACTTTCACCCGACTCGCAACCACATACCTGCATCAGGCAGCACATATTGACAACATACCGGAGACTATAACTGCATGGATAAACAACCACTCTACCGAAATAGAGAAATACCTGAAGAGCGATGATTTCTCTGCCACTCTCAAGGAAGCTATGCCTAAGGTCTTCAGCTTCATCGGACACACTTGGAGCGTGGTAATGAGCATAGCAGCCTCATGTATCATACTCCTCTATATGTTCTTTATCCTACTCGACTACGAGTATCTATCAAAGAACTGGATACGCATCTTCCCTAAGTCCACCCATCATTTCTGGCAAGAACTGGCACAGGATGCAGCTAACGCCCTCAACGCATACGTACGTGGACAATGCCTCGTTGCCCTCACTATGGGCATTCTCTTCTGTATAGGCTTCACTATCATCGGATTCCCTATGGCTATCGGTCTCGGCATCCTTATCGGCATTCTCGACCTCGTGCCATATCTCCATACGTTCGCTCTCATCCCGACCGCCTTTCTCGCAGGACTCAAGGCGCTCGATACCGGACAGAGTTTCTGGGTGGTATTCGGCCTCGCACTTCTTGTCTTTGCTGTCGTACAGGTCATTATTGATATGGTGGTAACACCAAAGATTATGGGCAAGCAGATGGGACTCAACCCAGCCATACTCCTGCTCTCGCTCTCCGTATGGGGTGCCCTTCTCGGTTTCATCGGACTAATAGTAGCCCTACCACTCACCACCCTCATCATGGCATACTGGAAACGCTATGTCACCAAGGAAGAACTGCCAATAGCAGACGAACCACAGAATCAAGCAGAAGTTGAAACCGAAACAGAACAGGAATTATAGTATAAGTTAATTTTAGTTAACAAGACAAACAAATCTTAATCAAAGATGCTTGTTTCTGAATAAAAATGAGTACCTTTGCACCCGCATTCTGAAAATGAGTGCTGAAAACGGAGATCCGCTAGCTCAGTCGGTAGAGCATCACACTTTTAATGTGGGGGTCTTGGGTTCGAACCCCAAGCGGATCACCTCAAAAACAAATCGCAGGTAACTGATAGTCAGTAGCCTGCGATTTTTCTTTATGTCTATGTTCTTACTTCTTGCCTAAATAGAATACCTTCGGAGTACCAAGCGGAACGAACTTGCCAGAACGCTTTGCTGGTGACTTACGCTTGTTTGATGCATCAGCTCTACCATTCTCAAGATCAAAGGCGATGAAATCAGCCAATTTGAACTTCCAACTGCTACCCATGGCTATCTTCATACAGCGCTTGTAGATCATCACGCGACCAGCCACGTTAAAACCGCCAGAATTGTCGTTCATGATGCTGTTCTTCGTAGGACGATACACACCCATAGCATAGGTGGCACCACCTTCATAGCATCCCAGTTTTTCCGAACCGTAACGACTGTCAGCAGCAAAGTCTGCCCAGTATGATTTCTTTACATCAGAATCTAATGCCACATTCCTATAGCATCCATATCCCTGATGCAGGATTATTTCCTGCTTACTATCGTCTGGTATCTTTACCAATTCAACATTATCGTATTCATCAGCCAACTTTGCAAAGCCATGACCTACAGCCTCATGACAGAGCACAGAGGCGAATGCCATCTGTTCTTCAGCAGCCTCAACAAGCGGAACGTATGCTATGGAGCAACCATTAGGAATATCCAACTTTTTCTCATCAATGTACATGGAACAAGTTCCTGCATATCGAGTATCATTAATCAAGACAACAATCAATGCATCGTCAAGACGATTCTCACCTATTGCCTTCATTGCATACTCCATAACCTTATCATTATCGCCATCAATCCTTGTAGAATTGCTGGTAAAGCTTGAACTGAAGGCCGTATTGGAATCATCAAAGAAATAATCATTGTATGATACAGCCGTCACCTCGTACACATCAAAGTAATCTTTCAAGGCTGTCATAGGATGCAAAGAGAAAAGTCCTTCGAGAGCCTTTTTACTTGCCTTACGATATTTACCACTGGTTATGTCACGGTCAAGGAATCCGTCACCCAAAAGAACGATAGGCACGCCCTTGCCAAGCTTATGTTTCTGAAGCTGAGTAACCTTACCATCATCCGTTTTCATATCTTGCGAACTGTAGGTATCTAATGCTTTCTGAGAAACAGTTATCATATCGGAGAGCATACTCTCATCATTTCCCACACCTAACCAGAAACAACCTGTACGAACATGGGAGGTGGTATTTGGCTTGATGACAAAATCAAGTATGTATTCATCTCCAGAAGCACCAGCACGAGTGGCAGCAACTCGCATACACCATTTCTTGCCACTCTTGGTTTGCCCATGTACCTTGGCCTTACCATTCGACGGAAGCTCGGACTGATCCAACATACTTTCAAATTCCTTGTCACACAGCAGAAACAAAGAACTGAGAATATTGGCCTTTGTCTTTACTGATATATGTAACGTCTCGCCTTTTGGATCAGCCTCATAACTAAGACTTGCCACTCTAAATACAGGCTCATGAGTGACGGTAACATCTACGTTTGTTGTGCCCTTGGCATTCGTAGAAGTAATAGTAAATGAATAGTGTTCATCCTCATTGGTGCAATTATAGTTTCTTGCCTTCACGAGGATAGTATTCTCACCATCACCTCCCGATGTTTTCGAAAATGACAACCAAGAAGAAATGCCGGTGCTGGAGATAGTCCAATCATCAGAGGCAGTAAAGGTCAGATTTGCGCCCTTATTTATATCATAGGGCAAAACAAGCGAGAAACCATCCTTAGCAGAAAGCGTAGGAATAGTTTGATCATCATCATCCTTACATCCCACGAGAGCAAGGATAAAAACAGGTAAAAAGAGAAATTTATACCAGAATTTCATATAAAATGATATTTTAGACTTCAGAAAAAGGATGACAATGGTAAAGATATTACAAGAGAATGAGAAAAAACTCATTCTCTTGCACATTTAACTTAATTTACATCCAGATATTTCATCTACAAAACGCTTATAACATTCGTAGAATCTACGTCGTCAACGTGAAACCTTTACAGTCTTCGTTTTACGAGCAGAGAGAGCTTTGGCCTTAGAGTAAACAGTAGTAGGATGAGCTGCTTTCCAAGCCTTGGCGCCTTCAAGGTCGAATTTCACGAAATCCTCATAGTTGAACTTCCAACTATCACCATGAGCAATATTCATGCAACGCTTATAGATCATCGAGCGCTGAGCCGCATTGAAACAGTCACCCCAACCGCACATTGCACTCTCATATGTCGCACGATACGCACCCTTAGAATAGTAGCCTGATCCTTCATAGCAGCCAAGCTTCTCAAAATCGTATCGGCTGTCAGCAGCAAAGTCTGCCCAAGGCGATTTTGTCACATCGCTACTTAACGATACATTGCTATAATACCCATACGACTGATAATGCTTGATAGCGGAAATCTCAGAGCTTGGAATTCTCCCATTGCCTTGTCCGTAGTTCTCATAGGAAAGCTTGGCAAAAGAATGTCCGAATTCACATGCGAGTGTTGCTTTAAATGTTTCAGAAAAATCCGTATCATCGGGGAAAGTACAAGTATGCGTTATATTCATGGTTGTCACGTATGCTATGGCACCACCTGTAGGGATGTCACGTGGAGAAGCATCATAACCATCCAAAGAATAGGAAAGTGCCCCCGTAAATACATCGTTGACGAGCACGATAATGGTCGCATCATTAATACGATCTCCTGCTATGGCTTTCTTTGCATATTCCAACACCTTTTTCTCATCGCCCCTATAAAGATAAGACCCCCAAACACCAGGTTGATGTTCTTCAGCAACATTGACACCAAAGGCGGTATCACTAGTATAAATGCCTGTCTCCGCCAGATTAGTCCAAACAGTCACATAATCATTGTTTGACACAGCCGTTACCTCATACACATCGAAATAATCTTTCAACGCAGACATTGGGTAAACGGAGAATAGCGCATCGACAGCCTTGCTGGTTGCCTCACGAAATACACCTCCCTTGATGTCCTTTTCAACGTAGCCTTCACCCAAAATGACGATAGGGATGCCTTTACCAACCTTATGTTTCAAAAGTTGCGTAACCTTACCATCAGGGTTAGTCACATCTTCATTTTCTTCATCATCTTTCTCGCATCCAGTAAATGCAAGGACAAATACAGATAAAAACAGAAATTTATACCAGAATTTCATATCAAAAAAAATTTATTAATTATATATATTAGAATAATTGATGGAAACTTGTCCAATATCTTTTATTTCGTTGTTTTAATAGCTCTCGACCTTATGACACAATCCACAAAACGCGGAGTAGCACCGAGGCGCTTGGATGCAGAATTGCCAGAAGATAGCTTTCTTATTAGCTCTTGGATTTCTTCAGACTCATCCTTTGCCTTATCAAGGTCAAATTTCACGAAATCCTCATAATCGAATGTCCAGCTATCACCATAGGCTATTTTCATGCAACGCTTGTAAAACATCACACGGGCGATTACATTGAAACCGTAATGATTGAACATGCCTGCCCTCATGATGCTATTCTCTGTAGCCCGATATACCCCCGTGGCTTGGTATTCCCCGCCCTCATAGCAGCCAAGCTTTTCAAAATCATATCGGCTGTCAGCAGCAAAGTCTGCCCATGGTGTTTTCGTGACATCACTATAAGGAGATACATTTCTGTCGTAACCACTATTATGCCACACAATAATAGACTTTTTGCCACTCTCAGGATCATCCCATTTGCGCTCATCCGAAACATATTCATCAGCAAGTTTTGCAAAAGCATGTCCGAACTCATGTAAGAGCGTGCGGCCAAACTGATACTGCGAAATGTCGTCATAGTAGTCTTTAGCCTCATTCGCATTCATATCATTCAACGAAACGTATGCTACGCTGCATCCTGTAGGGATGTCACTATCTTTAAAATGAACTGACCAATGAGAGCAAAAACCTCCACCAAAATTATTGTTGACGAGTACGATAATAGTCGCGTCATCAAGACGATTATCATCTATGGCTTTCTCTGCATATCTAACGACCTTCTGCTCATCCTCACCGTCCGGATTAACCTCGAATAGAGTCACATAAGGGTCAACATTTTTGGTAACATCAACATTAAAGGCTGTTTTGAAATTAGTAGAGTCCAAAATAGCATCTAAGCGACTAAAGTCATTGTATGACACAGCCGTTACCTCATACACGTCAAAGTAATCTCTTAGCGCCTTCATGGGATGAGCGGAGAATAGCACATCGAGAGTATTGTTGGTTGCCTCACGAAACTTTCCTTCCCTAATATCCTTGTCAACAAAGCCATCACCAGTAATGACAATAGGAATACCTTTACCAACCTTATGTTTCTGAAGTTGCGTAACCTTGCCATCATCAGTTTTCATATCAAGAGAATGATATGGAGGATCAGTAGGGGCAACAGGAGTAGTCACATCATCTTCTTCTACATCATCATCTTTCCCGCATCCTGTAAATGCAAGGACAAATACAGATAAAAACAGGAATTTGTACCAGATTTTCATATCAAATATTGTTTTTAGTTTAAGTTTTTAGAATAACTTAAGTTTTTAGAATAACGATTGCAAAGATATAACAAGAAAATGACAATTCACCATATTTTTCGTCTTTTAACCTTATTTAACCATCAATATCCTATCATAAGTATCTATTATCCTATTCCCATTCACATTTAATCACGAAATGCGGATATAACATCCCTAAAATGACTTCGTTCTAGTTTTGCTCTTCCTCCGTACCAAACTCGATGAAACTCCCATTTTTCCAAGGAAATAGCGAAGGTTCATCGAGTTTGGTTCGGAGGAACAACGGACTTACATAGGAGACAGATGGGAATTACGTTTTTCCGCTTAGGCTCAACAAGCAGAGCCGATCGCAGAACTCACATCTATCTCTTATAAAAAACTCTATTCAAGATTTATGGCGAAATCCTTTGCACTATTAGAAATTTTATTTACCTTTGCAACAAAAGACACATAAAAACTCCTAAGTATGTTCAAAAGTTCAATATTAATTCTCTCATTCTTGATTTGCCTTGTATCATTTCATAGTTGCAATGCAAAAACAGAAAAAACTGCTTTTGTTATTGAGAATGTAGAAGGGAAGATTATGTTAGAAAGTAAAGATATAACCCTGCCCTCAGATAAGGAGCAATGTATTGATTATATTGTCAAAAATATATCATTAGACACTATTGCATATCTGTCACGCGGCATTGGATCAACTGGTATTCCTACATTACAATATACTTTAGCCGATACCTTATTAACTATTGCAAGCGAGAAGCAACTTCAAGAGATTGCCATGAATCACAAATCGGTTGTTGTGCGTGCTGCAATCTTCAATGCACTCATCCGTAAATATCCTCACGCAGCCGTTGAGGTCGCTATTCAGGGATTATATGACTTTACTCCTGTAGGAACTATGAGTGGATGTATAGAAGACATTGACACATTGAGTATGCTCAGAGTTCATGCTATTGTATTGAATAAGGAATATTATCACATAAATGATAATGACTACAATCGTTTGGATAGTATATTGCTATTTTCGAAAATAACCAAGAAAATGGATTCTTATGGTAAATTATATAAAAAGTTAAATCCTAAACCTGATTATTATCAGCGACTTCTGTCTTTGTATGACAAATCATCATATACAACTCCGATTATTGCTATTGCCAAATACCATAAGGCTGAAGACAGGAAACGTATGATGGAATTGTTTCAATATGTAGGATATAAAAAATCAGATGGTTTGGACGATGCTCTTCAAGCTATTTCCGAATGGCCTGATAATGCCTATAAAAGCTATGTCCAATCAGTCGCTAAACATTTTTTGAAGAACAAAGTAGGTTTTACAGAAGATTTATATTCTGCGCTTCTGTGCTATGAAGAGAAATGGGTAACTCCATTGATAGAAGCATCAATGTATGATTACAATTCTCAATGGAATCTATATAGTGCCTACAAGGATAATCCCCGACCTTATTATCGTGAATTGTTCAATAAATGTTGCCCCACTTATAAAGATGACAATGAACTTCAAGCAACTTGTAAATAGGATATCAAGTATTTATGACGAAAGAGAGGCCAGTAGCATAGTGAAAATGCTATTGGAGGAGTCTTTCGGGCTTTCATTCGTGGATGTTTGTCTCGGGGCTTTGGATAAATTGTCGGAAGATGATTCAAATAGCCTTGAGGGGATGATGCTACGATTGGAAAAAGGTGAGCCTGTGCAATATGTTATTGGGCGTGCGGATTTCTATGGAAGACAGTTTGCCGTTGAGCCAGGTGTGCTTATTCCACGTCCTGAGACGGAGGAACTTGTTTCTTGGATAAAAGAGGAGAGCAAAGAGATAAGGGGCAATAGGAACGGAAAGAAGTATCTTCTTGATGTGGGATGCGGTTCGGGTTGCATAAGCGTTACTTTGGCATTAGAGATACCTGAGGCAGAGGTTTCTGCTTGGGATGTTTCAGATACGGCTCTGCGAGTTACGAAGAAGAATGCAAAGGCACTTGGGGCGAGCGTGGATATTTATATGCAAGATGCCTTGAATGCTCCAAGCGGAGATAGGGAACTATGGAATGTGATTGTCAGTAACCCTCCTTATATATGTGTAAAGGAGGCTGAGGATATGGAGAGGAATGTGCTTGAGCATGAACCTCATGAGGCGTTGTTTGTGCCTGATGCTGATCCGCTTCTTTTCTATCGGGCAATAGCAGAATACGGAACTCACGCCCTTTGCAGAGGTGGAAGACTCTATTTCGAGATAAACAGAGCATACGGAAAAGAGACCGTGAAGATGCTTGAAATGCTTGGCTATCACGATATTGAATTACGTAAGGATGCCTTTGGGAATGACAGAATGATAAGAGCTATTTCTAATTAATAATTAACAAATTAACAATTAACAAATTAATAATTAACATGCCTTTCGCCTAAGGGCACAATTATCACTTGCTTTAGCTTGTTGAGTCTTTAGCGAGATATTATCAATTTGATTGCGCATTGTCCTTGACCTTAGAAAGGAGAAAGTAAAAAAATACTAAAAAATTGCAGTAAAGAGTGGTTTATCCAAATAAATTCACTAATTTTGCACCCCGAAAACGGGGTGCTGACTTAGGTTGGCTGAGATTATACCCATAGAACTTGATGCAGGTAATGCTGTCGCAAGGAACGAGTTAACCCAAATATACCCCTGTTTCACGTACAAGGAAGTCATCGTACTTGAAATAGGGACATTTTTTGTATATACCATTCCCGAAACTACATATCTGTGTCTCTGTTTAAGACTAAGGTCTAAGGATAAAGGACTAAGGCTTTTGACTTTTGACTATAATGTAAAGAATACAGATATGAATATAAGCGTAAACAACAAGCCGGTAGCAACAGAGGCTACTACCCTTCTCGCTCTCTCAGAGGAACTAAATCTTCCGGAGAAAGGCGTTGCCGTTGCCATTAGCAATCAGATGATTCCACGCTCAGAGTGGGCTTCAACCGCAATAAGCGAAGGAACAAGTATTATCATTATCAAGGCAGCTTGCGGAGGATGATACAATTTATAAGTCATTATAACGACCGCTATTCCTACCTTGACTCTATCCGTTTGGCATTAGAGGGCGGTTGCCGTTGGATTCAGCTCAGAATGAAGGATGCAACGGACGAGGAAATACTTCCTGTGGCTCTTGAGGCTCAGAAAATGTGCCGAGAGGCAGGGGCTACATTCATCATCGACGACCATGTGAACCTCGTTAAGCAGATAAAGGCAGACGGAGTTCATCTTGGCAAGAAGGATATGCCGATAGCGGAGGCTCGCAGGATTCTTGGTGATGACTTCATCATAGGAGGAACAGCCAATACGTTTGAGGATGTTCGTGCTCATTATGAGGCTGGAGCAAACTATATAGGTTGTGGCCCATTCCGTTTCACAACGACAAAGAAGGGATTGTCGCCAATCCTTGGTCTTGAGGGATATATCAGCATTTGCAGTCAGATGAAGGCAGAGGGCATCAACCTCCCTATTGTCGCCATCGGCGGGATAACGGCAGAGGATATCCCGATGATTTTGCAGACGGGCGTGACGGGCATTGCCCTGAGCGGAGCCGTGCTGAATGCGGAGGATCCAATAGAGGAGATGAAAAAATTTATAGCCCCCTTCCAGCTCCCCCGAGGGGGAGAGATTTTAGATAGTATTTGAACCTCAAAAACAAATTAATAATTTACAATCAATATACCCCCATAAGGATTTATACAATCCTAAAAATTCCCCCTCGGGGGATTAGGGGGGCTTCTAATTATGGAAAAACTTATTATTGCAGGTCGTGAGTTTAATTCACGCCTCTTCCTTGGAACAGGAAAATTCAACAACAATGAACTTATGGCAAAGGCTATCGATGCATCAGAGTCAGAGATGGTTACAGTTGCCATGAAGCGTATCGAACTTGAGGACAAGCAGGATGATCTCCTGACTCATATCACTCAGAATCCTCGCATTCAGCTACTTCCTAACACATCAGGTGTGCGTAATGCGGAGGAGGCTGTATTTGCCGCACAGATGGCTCGTGAGGCTTTCGGAACAAACTGGCTGAAACTGGAGATTCACCCAGACCCACGCTATCTGCTTCCTGATTCAATCGAGACATTGAAGGCTACAGAGCAGCTCGTAAAGCTCGGTTTCGTGGTACTTCCTTATTGTCAGGCTGATCCAACCCTTTGCAAGCATCTTGAAGAGGCTGGAGCAGCAACCGTAATGCCTCTCGCAGCTCCTATCGGTACAAACAAGGGACTTCGCATGAAGGATTTCCTTCAGATTATCATAGAGCAGGCTAACGTTCCTGTCGTTGTTGATGCAGGTATCGGAGCTCCAAGTCATGCAGCAGAAGCTATGGAGATGGGCGCAGACTGTTGTCTGGTTAATACTGCCATTGCCGTTGCCGGTGATCCTGTTCAGATGGCTATTGCCTTCAAGGAGGCTGTCATTGCAGGTCGTCGTGCATACGAGGCAGGTCTTGGCTCTGTAAGCGAGTGCGCAGAAGCATCAAGTCCACTCACAGCATTCCTTAATTAATTGCAGAAAACAAAATACAAGAAACAAGCATATAATGCCACAAGATAACAAAGCATACGCAAAGCGTGAGAAAGCCTATATGCAGGGAAAGCTGTTCCATAACATTAAGGTTGGAATGACTAAGGTCAACCTCACCCCTACCGTTACTAAGGATGAGCGCGGTATTCCTCACACGGAACCAAATGCTCCAGTTTATATTTATGACACAAGCGGTCCGTTCTCAGACCCTAATATCGAGATAGACCTCAAGAAAGGTCTTCCTCGTATTCGTGAACAATGGATTATTGACCGTAACGACACAGAACAGCTCTCAGAAGTGACAAGTGAATATGGTAAGCAGCGTCTTGCCGACCACTCACTTGACTCTCTGCGTTTTGAGCATATACAGTTGCCTCGTAGAGCTAAGGCAGGCAAGTCAATCTCTCAGATGGCATACGCCAAGGCTGGTATCATAACTCCGGAAATGGAGTATGTAGCCATCCGTGAGAATATGAACTGCGAGGAACTCGGAATAAAATCGCATATCACACCAGAGTTTGTGCGTGACGAGATTGCCCGTGGTCGTGCCGTTATTCCTGCAAATATCAATCACCCGGAGGCAGAGCCAATGATTATCGGTCGTAACTTCCTTGTGAAGATTAACACCAACATCGGCAATTCTGCTACCACATCTTCTATTGAAGAAGAGGTTGACAAGGCAGTATGGTCATGCAAGTGGGGTGGCGATACCCTTATGGACCTCTCTACTGGCGATAACATTCACGAGACTCGTGAATGGATTGTACGTAACTGTCCTGTTCCTGTTGGTACCGTTCCTATCTATCAGGCATTGGAGAAGGTGAACGGAAAAGTGGAGGATTTGACATGGGAAATCTATCGTGACACCCTCATAGAACAATGTGAGCAAGGTGTTGACTACTTCACAATCCATGCAGGTATCCGCCGCCACAATGTGCATCTTGCAGATTCACGTCTCTGCGGAATCGTCAGCCGTGGTGGAAGTATCATGTCAAAGTGGTGTCTCATCCACGATAAGGAGTCATTCCTCTATGAGCACTTTGATGAGATATGTGATATCGTAGCTCAGTATGATACAGCCCTTTCACTTGGTGACGGTCTGCGTCCTGGTTGTACGGCAGATGCCAATGATGCTGCTCAGTTTGCCGAGCTTGACACAATGGGCGAACTCGTGCTTCGTGCATGGGATAAGAACGTACAGGCATTCATCGAAGGTCCTGGTCATGTTCCTATGCAGAAGATTCGTGAGAATATGGATCGTCAGCTCGACCATTGCCATGAGGCTCCTTTCTATACACTCGGTCCTATCGTTACTGATATCGCACCGGGCTATGATCATATCACTTCCGCTATCGGTGGAGCACAGATAGCATGGATGGGAACAGCTATGCTCTGCTACGTAACACCAAAGGAACATCTTGCTTTGCCTAATAAGGAGGATGTGCGTGTAGGTGTAGTTACCTATAAGATTGCAGCTCATGCAGCCGACCTTGCTAAGGGACAGCCGGGCGCACAGGTTCGTGACAATGCCCTTTCAAAGGCACGTTTCGACTTCCGTTGGCGTGACCAGTTCCACCTCTCACTCGACCCAGAGCGTGCTCTTCAGTATTTTGAGGAGGCAGGTCATACGGATGGCGAATATTGTACCATGTGCGGTCCTAACTTCTGTGCAGCTAAGCTGACACACGACCTTAGAAAACTCAAGTAATGATGAGTCTGGAAACAAAGGAACTCACATCCGAGCAGAAGCGACGCTATAACCGTCATCTCATTCTCGACGGCTTTGGCAAGGAGGGGCAGCTTCGTCTCCTCAATGCCAAGGTCCTCGTGGTAGGTGCTGGCGGATTAGGTTCACCGATAGTCATGTATCTTGCTGCTGCGGGAGTTGGCACGATAGGCATTGTGGATGGAGATACAGTTTCTATCACAAACCTTCAGCGACAGGTCATCCACGGTACTTCAGATATTGGTCGCCCGAAGGTTGATTCTGCCTTTGAACGTGCCAAAGATATCAATCCTGATGTGAACATTATCAAGCATGAGCTGTATCTGACTGAGGATAACGCTCTTGAACTCATACGTCCTTATGACTATGTACTTGAAGGCTCTGACAATTTCTCAACGAAATATCTTGTCAATGATGCCTGTATCATGCTCGATAAACCATTCTGTATTGGTGGTATAAACCGCTATTCCGGTCAGATGATGACGCATACCCACGGCACAGCTTGTTATCGTTGTCTCTTTCCCGAACCACCAGAGAAAGAAGATGTTGAGACCTGCTCAATGGTGGGCGTCCTCGGAAGCATAGCAGGAATGCTCGGTACTATTCAGGCTACTGAGGCTGTGAAATACCTTGCTGGTGTAGGAGTGCCGATGACAAATGCCATCCTTACCTTCGATGCCCTTACTATGGAGTGGAACAAGATGTCGTTCCCAAAGAATGACTCTTGTGCCCTTTGCGGAAAAAATCCAACAATAACCGAACTAAAGGAGTATGCCTTCAAGCCATGCTCCAAACGTAAGTAAAATAAGTAATTAACACTATGTTTAGTGATGAATTAAAGAAAATATCATGGGATGAGACCACTCGCAAGATTGCCTCAAAGACAGATCTTGACGTGCGTCGTGCCCTTGCCAAGGAGCATTGTGATGTAGAAGACTTCATGGCACTTATATCACCTGCAGCAGAGCCATATCTTGAGCAGATGGCACGTCTGTCGCAGAAATATACCCGTGAGCGTTTTGGCAAGACGATGTCAATGTTCATCCCTCTCTATATCACCAACTCATGCTCAAATTCATGCGTGTATTGTGGTTTTCATCGTGAGAATCCTATGGCACGCACCATCCTTACCATTGACCAGTGTGAGGATGAATACAAGGCTATCAAGAGGCTTGGTCCTTTCGAGAATCTCCTCATCGTTACAGGTGAGAATCCAGCAAAGGCGGGCGTTGACTATCTTGCCAAGGCTCTCGATCGTGCCAAGCCATATTTCTCAAATCTGAAGATTGAGGTTATGCCACTCTCAACCGAGGACTATGCCATGCTTACCCATCATGGTCTCAATGGCGTGATCTGTTTTCAGGAAACTTACAATGAGGCTCATTACAAGAACTATCATCCACGTGGTATGAAGTCTAAGTTTGAATGGCGTCTTAACGGTTTCGACCGTATGGGAATGGCTGGAGTTCATTCTATTGGCATGGGTGCTTTGCTCGGACTTGAGAAGGAATGGAAGACGGATGTAACTATGCTTGCGTATCATCTTCGTTATCTCCAGAAGAAGTATTGGAAGACAAAGTACTCGGTTAATTTCCCTCGTATGCGCCCTGCCCAGAATGAGGGTTTCCAGCCAAACTGTTTCGTGAACGACCGTGAGTTGGCACAGGTCACATTCGCTATGCGTATCTTCGACCATGATGTGGATATCAGCTATTCTACACGCGAGCCTGAGTTTATACGTAATAATATGTGTACCCTCGGTGTAACTACCATGTCGGCTGCAAGTCGTGTGAATCCGGGTGGCTACTACAGCTATCCACAGGCTCTTGAGCAGTTTACTGTGAGTGATGACCGCACGGTTGAGGAAATCGCCAACGCGCTGAAGGCTCGTGGCATAGAACCTGTATGGAAAGACTGGGACGGCTCATTCGATCATGTCAATCTGATGATTAATCAGAAGGCTGTGTAATGATAATTGTAATCACACTTCCATATTTCATAGAGCGGGAGGCTGAACGAATCGTTCAGCGTCTCGCTCATGTGGATTTAATACATCTTCGTAAGCCGGAAAGTACTTCTGATGAAATGGAGCGGCTAATTCGTGAGATTCCTGCGGAATATTATTCACGACTTGTCCTTCACGATCATCATCATCTTGCTGTGAAATATGGTTTGTATGGTGTACATCTCAACTCTCGCAATCCTCTTCCTCCCAAAGACTGGAAAGGAAGCATCAGTCGGAGTTGCCACTCCCTTGAGGAAATAAAAGAATGGAAAACGAAATGTAACTACCTCTCACTTTCCCCAATATATGACTCGATATCCAAGCAAGGGTATTTGTCGGCATTCAGTAGGGAGCAGATAGAAAAGGCGGTGGCTGAGGGTATCATAGATAATAAGGTACTGGCATTAGGTGGCGTTACGTTTGATAAAGTTGAAGAAGTGGAACGCCTCGGATTTGGAGGGGCGATGATATTAGGGGATGCATGGAAGTTTTAGAAAAGGTTAGAAGGTTAGAGGTTATGAGGTCTTAACAATTGAAAATTGATAATTGAGAATTGAAAATTAATTTCTTAATATCTTAATTTCAAAGAGTTCCGACCAGAAAACCTTAAAACCAGAGAACCTTAAAACCTTTAGAAAAATGGAAATAGTATTGACAATAGCTGGTAGTGATCCAAGTGGAGGTGCAGGTATACAACAGGATCTCCGTACCATAGAATCATTGGGATGCTATGGCGCATCGGTAATAACCGCTCTCACCACTCAAAACACTCTTGGGGTGCAGTCTGTTATGCCTGTACCAGCAGATGTGGTAAAGAGCCAACTTGAAGCCGTTCTTTCCGACCTTGATGTAAAGGCGATAAAGATAGGACAGATTCCCTCAGCTGATGTTGCCCTTATCATTGCAGAAACACTCCGCCAACACTTGCTTCAGCTTGTTGAGCCTTGCGAAAAATTATCAATTCTCAATTCTCAATTGTCAATTGTCCTCGACCCCGTGATGATTTCTACAAGCGGCCGTCGCCTGATGTCGGAGGATGCCATTGATGTCGTTGTTTCGGAGCTGTTCCCTCTCTGCACCCTTATAACTCCTAATATTCCAGAGATGGAAACATTGACTGCCTTATCTGGATTTGATTCCCGTAAATATAACCTATTAATAAAAGGTGGGCATGCGGAAGGCTCGGAAATGGCAGACAGACTTTGCCTTGCCAATGGTACGGAGCGTGTCTATGTTACGGAGAAGATAGAAAGCACCAACCTTCACGGAACTGGCTGTGCCCTTTCAAGTGCCATAGCCTCATCCCTTGCCTTGGGCTATTCTTTGGAAGATGCCGTAGCAAGAGGGAAGGACTATGTAACGAAAGCTATTCGGGGAGGAAGAGATTTAGGCGTAGGGCATGGGAATGGGCCGGTCTTCTATAAGAGAATAGATAATAACGAATAGTGAATAATATCTAATACTGGTAGCCACCAGAACGAGGGGACTCATAAGGGCGTTAGCCAGTATTAAGTATTATTATCTATTCATTATTCACTATTCACTCTAAATGAAACACTTCCTTCAATGGAATAGTGACGGGAGAGTTGTCCTCTGGATTCACCTCCATGATGTCAGCCATCATATCCCACCACTTTTGCGTGATAGGGTCAATGCCGTTGCTCGTGTCCTGCGAGTTTCCCTCACCAGAACATTCCTGATAGCCGAACAGTATATTCGTATCCCTATCCCAGTAAATAGAATAATTACCTACCCCACTATCCTTTATCATCTTTACCAGTTCCGGCCATATAGCGGCATGGCGTTTTTCATATTCTGCCTCAAAACCTGGTTTCAAGAACATTTTAAATGCAAATCTAGACATATTTTTCATTTATTGTTTAGAGTTTTTTCGCTTAAGATTATCAAGCTAAAGCGAGTCTTATTATCTTTATTTTTTAATATCCGAATCTCTTGATTTCTGCGTTTTCTTGTTGCAAAAATAATTATTTATTTTAAAAAATGCCATTAAAACGCCTCAGAAAGCACTTTTTTATAAAAAAATGTCAAAAAAATCGCCAAAATTTGTGTATTATTTGATTTTTTACGTATCTTTGCAATCGATAAGTAATACAGTAAGTAGTAATACACTGAATCTATTAACATTAAACTTATAATAACAATGAAACAATTAGTAGAAAAGATCGCAGCAGCTTATGCAGAGTTTGCTAAGGACGCAGCTGCTCAGGCAGAGAATGGTAATAAGGCAGCAGGTGCTCGTGCACGTAAGGCTTCACTTGCTATTGAGAAGGCAATGAAAGAGTTCCGTAAGGCTTCTATCGAGGCTGCTAAGTAAGCTTTGTTTCTTAGTAATCAGAAAATGCACCACCTCACTTATCGGGTGGTGCATTTTTTATGTTTTAGTTCTTCACTCTTCACTTTTCCCTCTCATGGAGGGAAAATGTAAAAATTTTTAACTTTTTCTCTGGTTTTATGTATTTTCTTGGGAAAAAATAGTAAATTTGCAGCAAAATCTAAGTCGAAAGTAAAATAAGGTTAGAGGTTAGAAGGTTAGAGGTTAGGGGGTAGCATCGTCAATGAGCATCCCGACCTATAAACCAGAAAACCTATAAACCAGAAAAACCTTCAATAAAATGATTAGAAAAACAATCTTAATGACATTGCTGTCGCTAGCAACCTTATTGCCTGCCAATGCACAGTTCGCGCAAGCCCCAGCTTTTCCCGGAGCAGAGGGATATGGCCGCTACACAACAGGCGGACGTGGTGGCAAGGTTTACCATGTAACGACACTGGAAGACAATATCGAGCAACCGTCGGAAGGTATGCTTAGATACTATATCCAAAAAAAGAAAGGACCAAGAATTATTGTGTTCGACGTTGCAGGAACCATAGAACTAAAGGGTGTACTGAAAATCAATAAGGGTAGTATCAGCATTTTGGGACAGACAGCCCCAGGAAAGGGAATCTGTTTGAAGAACTATACTCTCGCTATTGGTAGTGCTGATAACGTAATCATCCGTTTCCTCCGTTGTCGTGTGGGTGATATTGATGATGCAGATGCGATGTCAGCCTCTCACCACGACCTTGACAAATATGGTCTTGACGGCACTCACCGCCGCATCATCATCGACCATTGTTCTATGTCGTGGAGTACTGACGAGGTCGGCTCTTTCTATGGAAACAGGGACTTCACGCTCCAATGGTGTATCCTTTCCGAGAGTCTTCGTGCAAGTGCCAACAAGAGTGCTATTCACGGATACGGAGGTATCTGGGGAGGTGAACGTGCGTCATTCCACCATAACCTTCTTGCCGACAATGATTCTCGTATGCCACGTTTCGACCACGGCTATGTGTCAACGCTTGCAGGACCTTTGGACTGCGTGAATAACGTAATCTATAACTGGGGAGGTAACTCTGCATACGGTGGAGAGCAGTTGCCTGGCAAGGAACCAAAGAAGATTAACCTCTGCCACAACTACTATAAGCCTGGACCTGCTACTCAAGAGAAGGTTACGACACGCATCTTCAACCCTACGACATTCTGCAAGAACTGTTGCAATGAGAATGGTGCACTTTGTGTTCCTGCTCAGGTATATATCAATGGTAATTTTATGGAGGGTTCTGAGGAAGTCACCAAGGACAATACAAACGTAAAGGCTATCAAGATGGACAAGAAGGGCGACCTTACATACGATGAGTGGAAGGCGAAATGTCTTGCCCCAGAGCCTTTCAAGTCCGACGAGCCACGTTGGAATTATCCTATCATCAGTCTTGACAAAGACCCACAGCGACTATTTAATAAAGTACTCGACTATGCAGGCTGTTCTTTAGACCGTGATGTCATTGACAAGCGCGTCACAGAGTCAGCTCGTAAGGGAGCATCAAAGCTCGAAGGCAGTAACGGTTCTGAAGGTGGTCTTATCGACTCTGCTGATGATGCTGGCGGTTGGCCTACGCTTAAAGGCAAGCCACAAACTGATAGCGATGGTGACGGAATGCCTGACAAATGGGAGAAGGCTCACGGTCTTAATCCAAATGTTGATGATAGTGGCAGTTTCAAGCTCGACCCACGTCAGTATTACACCAATCTTGAGGTATATGCCAACAGTCTTGTAGAAGACATCATGAAGGCTTGTCGTGCTAATTGCGAAGAGACTTTCGAGGAATATTATCCTGACCTCACAGAGGCAAAGAAGAATGCAAAGAAATAATTGACATAAAAGATGCCGAGGACGAGAGAATGCCCTCGGCATTTTCAATATTGATTATCAACCACTAATTATAACCAAATGCGATATACCCAACTGATATTTCTCTTGATAGCATTAGTGCCCATTTCAGCGTGGGCACAGACTATTGGTGAGGATGAGGCACGTCAGAGGGCATCGCGTTTCTTCAGGCAAAATAATACCGAGATTATTGACGCACAACCGCAACTTGCATATACGGCAAAAGCAGAAGACAAGACGTGCTTTTATATCTATAATAACGGGAGTAAGGGCTTTGTGATAATAGGTGGTGATAAGGTAGCACATGAGGTACTTGGCTATTCATTTAGCGGAGCTTTCTGTTATGACTCTGTGCCAAATAACATAAGATGGTGGTTCGAGCAATATGCACAACAGATTAGTTCTGCAACAAATGAAGTGAAAGGGCAAAGCCAAACTGGCAACATCAAAGGCAGACACGACATCCCAAACATGATTAAAACGAAGTGGAATCAGAATTCGCCTTTTAATGACAAGCTACCCCGCCTTTCGTGGCTTGCACCTCCTTACGACAGACTTGCAACTGGCTGTGTAGCTACTGCTGGAGCACAGGTTATGAGATATTGGAAACATCCGCAACGAGGTGTTGGCAACAACAGCTACAAGCTTTTCTATAGCTATCGTTCCACAATCGGGAAACCTAATCTATGGATGGCCGACAGGAAAGATCATGGTGGAGCTAAGAGTCTGAAATTCTCGGCTGATTTTTCCCGAAACACATACCGATGGGATGATATGGCAGACACATACACTTCCTCTTCTACGGAAAAACAGAAATCTGCCGTTGCAACATTACTCTCTGATATTGGCATAGCGTGTGATATGCTATATGGACAGGCGAAATACGACGGCTCTGCCACTCCCGAGAGTGCTCTTGGCAAGGCTTTGGTAAGTAATTTCGGATATAGCCACAATATCAACATAAGAGCACGAAGGAACTATGACGAAAGGGCATGGGAGGATCTTGTTTATTCAGAATTATCCTCTGACCGACCTGTTATCTATGGCGGTTATGAGAAAGGAATGGGCGGACATGAGTTTGTGATAGGCGGATATGAGACTTCTACCAACCTGTTTTTCGTAAACTGGGGATGGGGAGGCAACTACGACGGCTATTTCACGCTAACTCCAACCGTCGTGCCTGCCCGTATGTCGGCTGATATTGAACAGTCATTCCTTCAGAATGTAATGCCAGAGAACGGAGAAATACAGAAATGCTATCTTTCCACTAACGGTTTTGGGCTATCTGCCAACAAGGTAATGGTTGGTACTAAAGTCAATATTACCGAACTTCCAGGTGTGGCAAACAGCGGATATATCATCAATAACACATGCAAGGAGATTGTTACAGACCTTGGCATAAGACTCGTAGATAAGAATAATGGCAAGAAGACGGACATTATATGCGACAAAGCCTCAACGCTCCAGTCAGGCTATATGACCGACCTTTCATTTACCCCGACAGAGACGGGGACATTCTCCGTAATCCCGATATTTAGAAGTAATGGTGAATGGGTAGAGGCTCCAACTATCGCATATCTTGGCTATCCTACTCTAACGGTATCCTCAGAAGGATTTTCCGACATTCTTGTATTAGGAGAGCCTGGCATTATCGAGGGTAAGGGAGTAACTGATCCTAATATGCGTTACTCCGTGAGATTGCGCAACTATGGTGAGGCTTGCACGAAAAAAGTTGTTGTCTTTATTGGTGAGGCCAAGAAAGAAGGCAATATATCCTCAATAGCATATCTGAGCAGAGAGGTGGAGTTTGAAGCCGGAGAGACGAAAGGCCTTGTCTTTGACCGCACACATCTTACTAATGCCGAGAAACTCAAAGAAGGCAAGAAATATATAATGTGGGTGAAGGTTTATTGAAGAAGTCCACCCTATCCTCCTCAAGCCGTTTATGACACCTCTTTAGCTCTCTTCCGGAATAAGAGCTACATAAGAGCAGCATAAGAGCTACATAAAAGCAACTAAGGCAGTATTCCACCCGTGGTTTTATCCCTGAAAAACCTCTCGCCAGAGGTCTCCTTTTTATACTACAAAGATACAAAATTTTCGTCAAGATACGCAGAGTTGCGTTGAAAATCACAAAAAGGGGTGGGGGTGGTGGGGGTAAACATTATAGGAGGTAAGAAAAAATTCAAAAAATAAAATGCAATAATGTATTTTTATTTTTTGATTTTTTTACGTATATATAGGGAAGTACCCCCACCACCCCCACCCAAAATCTATAAACACACGCAATCTGATATTAGTTCAACGAAGAAAGTTCAAATTTCAAGCCACATAATAAAGATAAGGATATACAAGAAAGCCCCCTGATTACTCAGAGGGCTATTTTCACTAAATGTTACTTACGTTTCCATTCGGTCAACGTATGCATTCCCATACACTTGCTACGTTCTGTTATGCCTCTATCACCATCATTCTTGACAAGTTGATAGAAGGCAACCTTGTCCTTACCATCAGGCATCTCGTAAACTATCCAATAGTTAAGTCTATCAATTGTATATGTTGTTTCATTCCACTTATAGCGATTCTTGTAGCCTGTTTCGTGCAGCCATCTGGTCATCAGACCAATCTCAGCAATCTTTCCACCCTTTGTTGCAGAGTTATAATTGAGAAAGCCTTCTTCAATCTTCTTAATCTGAGCCACAGCAGCTTCATCTTTATATTGAACAAAATCCCTGAGTTGAGTCTCGGTAAAGGTCTTGGTGATATCATATCCAAGCTTGTTGATGAGAACATCGTTCTGGTTAAAGATAAGGCCAAAGTAAACATAGGCAACAATCAGAGAATTTACGGTTGGATCGCTAACCTTACCTTTGTTCACACCCCATTTTATCTTGCCAGTTTCCGACTCTGACCAAGGATTATGGCAATTGTAAATCATTAGTCGATAATTGTCGCTAACTCTTGTAATTTTGTATCCGTCAATAATCTTTGCGTCACGCGGATTAAGCAAAGTGGTTGTAGTTGCCTCCAACTTAAGCGTTCCCAAACCAGGCGATTCAACTGTGCCATCAGCACTAATTGAACCCATAGCCTTACCACTCGCATCAGTAAACTTACCAGTTGCAGGATTCAGTTTCACAACAGTACCCGGCTTGTTACCATTACGGTCGGTATTGATTGTAATCTCCAGCGTTGCAGGATTCCATGATGCTGCCACCGCCTCATTCTTTGTCTCAAATCCTATTGTTGACTCCAAACTGAAATTGACGACAGCACCTTCCTTCGCTTGTGGGATTGCAAGTTTATAGGCTTCGTTATGAGCCGCAACCTCTTTGTCTTCATTCGATTTACCACCTACTGCCGCCTTTGCCTTCTTTAGAAGTCCACCAAACTGAGCGTCTGCAACTGTGTTGAACGCAAACATGGCAACTAATGCCATCAACGAAATTTTCAACGAATGTTTCATATTCGATTCAGATTAAAAAAAATTATTGGTTTATAGATATAAGATATAATTACAGATAACAGATTGGGCTTCTCCTGCTATTGCAAGAAAAGCCTATACTTGCGCGGACATCCACGACTTAACAATAAAATACGAGGGTTTATAGTGTACCTACAGATATATGAGAGAGAGAGAGAGAGAGAGAGAGAGAGAGAGAGTAATCAAATTCTCGGAATGACCAAACAAATCGGCCATTCTTTTTACTCCATTAACAATATTTATGCTATCTCTTTTCATGTTCAGGTTCTATGAATATCTTAATTGCGATTGCAAATATACAACTTTTTCCCGAAACAAAGAACAAAAATGAGAAAAAATGTATATTTACACTTTAAATTCATATAATTCGATGGATTTAGGGAAGGTTTCAAATTCTTTAAGGGCTGTTATATGATGAATACGAAAGATATTTGGTGAGAATAAAGTCAGAAGTAAATCCGTTGTAAGTCCCTTCTTCCTCCGAACCAAACTCGATGAACCTTCGCTATTTCCTTAGAAAAATGGGAGTTTCATCGAGTTTGGTACGGAGGAAGAGCGAAGGAAGGACGGAGGAAGAGCTATGGTTAAGACAAAGAATAAGCCGAAAAACACATATACAGCCATCATTTGTAAATAAATGTAAATTTCAGCAAAACAATATTAAATAAATCTTAATTATTTAGTACCTTGCATTGCAAAGTACCAAATAATACCTATATTTGCACTTGGAAATCAGAGACGGACACCGCTCTATGAGCGACAAGCCCTATTTCCTACGTGCGAAGATGCTTTGCACATTGCACTCAGAAAATCAAAAACCAATAATTATGGTAAACGTAGATAATACCAAATCGCAGATGAGGAAAGGTATGCTTGAGTATTGCATACTCCTTCTGTTGAGGCATAGGCCTTTGTATGCCAATGATATAATCTCGCAACTGAAGTCGGCTGAGATGATCGTGGTGGAAGGTACTCTATACCCTTTGCTTAACCGTCTGAAAAAAGACGGATTGCTGAAATACGAATGGCAGGAGAGTACTCAAGGACCACCTCGTAAATATTATGCCTTGACTGACGAGGGCGAGGAGGCCCTTCAGCAACTTGACACGAGCTGGAATGAGCTTACAAAAACAGTTAATATATTACATAGCAAATACTAAAACCCTTACGAAAATGAAAAAGAATATTTCAATAAATATATGTGGCACAATATATGCCATTGATGAGGACGCATATCAGTTGCTCGAGAACTATCTCCAAAGCATGAAGAACTATTTCCGTAATGAGGAGGGTGGCGATGAGATTGCCGATGACATCGAGCATCGAGTTGCCGAACTGCTCTGGGAGTACAAGGAGAAGGGAATGACTGCCGTTAATATTGAGACTATCAAGGAGATTATCAACAAGGTTGGAAATCCTACAGATATTGACGACTCTACACATACAGATGCCAATAATGCCTTTACAAGCGAGACAAAGAATAATGACGGACAGGAAAAGGAGAATTTCTTCAGTTCGTTTGGAGATGAGACCTCTGCTTTCGGCAAGATTAAAAAGAACATAAACACCCGCCGTTTCTATCGTAATGCAGACAACAAGATGCTTGGTGGTATCTGTTCTGGAATGGCAGAATACTTTGGCATAGGAGATGTTATTATCTGGCGACTTGGTGTCTTGATACTTGCCATTATTTGTGGAATCAACATAAGCCTGAGCTTTATTCCAGATTTCATCAGCTTCCTAATCTCATTCCCGATACCATTCATCTATATCTTCATTTGGATTACCGTTCCAGAAGCAAGAACCCCCGAAGACAGGCTTAGAATGCAAGGACGAGATGTGAATCCTGAGAATATCAGAGAGCAGGTTGTGTCAGATTCTGAAGTGAACAGAAAAGAACCTGTGAAAGATAGCAGCAATGCGACAGGCTGTTTGAAAGCCTTGTTGATATTCTTTTTTCTGATACTGATATTTCCATTGTTAATTGCATTCTTAGCGATTATCCTCGCTTTGATCCTCGCAGGAGTCGCAACTTTTGGCGGAATATCAATAGCTACAGATATATTCCCGCAAGTAACGTGGCTACCAGAGCTTTTTGAATGCACCAGACCAATGATTTGGACTGCCCTTATAGCCTCTTTCTTTGTTATCGGCATACCAATCTTCTTCATAGTAAGACTGTTCAAAAACGACAAGAAATCCATGTCTACTTGGGCTACGACAATAATAATCATTGTATGGCTATTTGCCCTTGCAGTTGCCATAGGTTCTTCAGTCTTAGGTACAATGCAGATTGAGAAATCATGGAAATACCAATGCGAGAAAGAAAGCACGAGAAATGGAATATGTCTTTATGATTCACACCAATGGAACGTACTTGACGAGCTTGGTTGGGAAGTGAAGGAACTCGATAATGTGGACAAATGGCTATCAGAGGACCGTTCTGGCTATGGTGGTCTGCCTAATGAGGCGTTGGAACTCCGTCGTGATAATTCCAGAAATGCGATGTCGTTCTCCCTTTCACGTACAGAACATTTTGACGAGGGTGACTATGTTCTTGAATCTCTTACCGAGGTAGAAGGCAGAGGCGGAAGCATCAAGGCCTTGGAAGGTTCTAAAGAAGTGGCAGTAAATGATCTCAACGACAAGGGACAGCAACTTTGGACAATGGACTGGACAGAAGGCAAGGAGTTGCCAATATTCGAGAATCCCGATAGTGCCGGCTGGAATGACTTTGCCAAAGAAAACAGAGAACATTGGACTTATCGAGTATCAAAGCCTTTCCACCATAAAGCAGGCGATATTACAATCAACATATCAGCAGACAAAGCCTATATGAACAAATTCCATATCCGTCATATACAATTACGAAAGGTAAAATAAGTTTGAAGAAGAGAAGGTTGCATGGGAATTATCCTATGTAACCTTCATTTTTTACAAAACCAGAAAGATTTCTCCGGTTTCCACACAATAAAGCAACAATCATCGCGTTATATAAAAGAAGAAATATGGCTTCTTTTGAAAAAGGTATATCAATTCGTATCTTCTGGGATATGAGACTGGATTATATTATAGTTTTGTTTTTTAGCCTTATAAGCTTGTCTGCAAGTGCTCAGTCTATTTTAATTGACGACGATATAGCAGATAAGGAACTGCAGATAGAAAGATGTCTGCAGCGAATGGACGTGGACTATAGCACCAAGTATGACGCCCGACAATTCGGTCTCCCTGCTCCCGACTCACTCAATCTCAGAAATCAATACGGCAATGAAGTCATCGCATACGAGATATGCCCTGCTATCCCTATTGGCGTAGTGATTTGCATCTCAGGCAGAGATGCCCCGTCAGCCTCAGCATACTATGGCCATGCTATGGAGTTCTACAAACTTGGCTATGCCACGTTTACAATGGATGTAAGCAACCATTCAAAGACAGATGGCAGCAAGCGATACGAGGAAATAAAGGATGTTCAGGCAGTTATCGACTATATAAAGACAAAGATGGACTACATCAATCTGCCTATCATAGTGATGGGTGTTGCGATGGGAGGAACAGTAGCCATCCGATCTATGATTGAAAGCTACGACATCAATGCTGCGATATCCCTGTCAGCCTTTTCTTCATTCGAGGATTACTTTGCCTTCAACCAAAACGAGGCATATCCGAAGTATGACTTCCCGAATGTTAGCGTAAAGGACATAGAGGATATGAGTACGGCCGACAGCATAACACTATCCAAACTTTGTAGTGTGAAGGGCATCGACCAACGCCCTGTACTGCTCATGCAGAGCAAGAAAGACAAGCATGTTCCATACGCCTATTTCACCCGTCTTTCAACAGAACTGAAGAAATACACTAACGAACTTGTATCATTCGTAGTGGAAGGCGACGAGCACTATATCTGTCGCGACTTTATAAACCCATCCTCCGACAAGGCATACTTTGAGACACTAACGGACTTCCTCAAGAGAGTCACTCCGAGTGTTCCTGTTTCTTCATATAGAAAGTTGGAGGATACGCAGGAGATATAAAGACCCACCCCACCCCTCCCCAAGGGAGGGAGTCTTTAGATAGTATTAGTATATAAAACACTCCCCCTTGGGGGGAGAAGGAGAGGGTCGCAGGAGATATAAAACAAGAGCGGTACCACTTTTTAGTGATACCGCTCTTGTTTGTTGTTAACGTAGGTTTTAGTCCGTCCAGAACTCTGATCCAATACAAGATATAACAACACATCCATAGGATAAACCGGTGACAGTCATATTGTCTTTCATCTTGCTCTTACTGTCGATGGTAAACTGGGAAGTAGTCACCATCCCTCTGTTTTTCTGTAGGTTTTGCATAGTCTCTAAGCATTAAGTATTATAAGTGTAAAATTCTATTTTAAATCCACTGCAAAAGTAGTCATAATTTCGGAATAATACAAATTTTTATCCACATTTTTAAGATTTTTTCACACGTTTTATTTTGTCGATGCGAGCACAAATATATCGATACTGTTTTCTTAATATTTCATAAAAATTCATGTTGGATAGCCAAATAGATATATTATGTCGATAAAAATTGATTAAGTATTTTGGATTTACGACGAAATTAATTATTTTTGCCCATGATTTCCAACATCATCTCTATGAAACGCGGATAATACATCGATTAAACTTTTTCAATGGTAATGAGTCCAAAGGCTAAAGACGAATGGCAAAAGACTTTAGCCTTCAGTCTGACATTAGGCAAATATTAAATCATATAACAAATGAACGTAAAGAATTATTTATTGGCAGCATTGCTAGTTTCATCGCTTCCTACTTTTGCACAAAAGAAATGGACGATGCAGGAATGTATTGACTATGCCATGGCGAACAACATATCGCTAAAGAAATCCTCTCTTCAGCGTATGTCAACCAACGAGGACTTGCAGTCGTCAAAGGCACAGTTATTGCCGTCCCTCAATTTCTCAACAAGCCAGAATTTAAATTATCGTCCCTGGCCTACGGCAGGTATGTCAACCGTGGTTGACGGACGAGCTATGGCAAGTGTGGACAAAGTCTATTACAACGGCTCGTATAGCCTTAATGGTAACTGGACGGTTTGGAACGGTAACAGGAATCACAATCAGGTAAAGCTCAACGAACTCAGCCTTGCCCAGCAAGCTGTGGACTCAACCACTACAGCACGTAGTATTGAGGAACAGATTGCACAGCTCTACGTGCAGATTGCATATACAGAGGAGAACATAAAGGTTCAGAAGGCCACTCTGGAGTTCTCAAAGACTAACGAGAATCGCGGAAAGGACATGGTCGAGATCGGTAAGATGAGTAAGGCCGACCTCATGCAGCTTACCGCACAGCGTGCTCAGGATGAATACAACGTAGTATCAGCAGAGAGTCAGGCACGCAACTACAAGCGTCAGTTGAAACAGCTTTTGCAGATTACATCTACAGAACCATTCGAGATAAGCGGTCTGGATGCTACAGATGCAATGGCTCTGGCTCAGATTCCATCATTACAGCGCGTATATGAAAAGGCACTTGCCAATCGTCCAGAGTTCAAGAGTCTGCAAATTCAGATTGAGTCATCTGAGGTAAATAAGAAGATTGCCAATGCACAATCACTACCTACCATCGGTGTAAATGCAAGTGCAAGTACAAGTACATCTTCTATGAGTGATTTGGGCTGGGGCGACCAGTCAAAGCAGAACTTCGCTTTAGGTGGAGGTGTTAGTCTCAGCGTTCCAATTGTGGATCAGCGCCAGAAGAGAACGGCTGTTAACAAGGCTGAGATAAGCCGTCAGCAGGCTTTACTTGACCTTCAGGACAAGCAGACCTCTCTCTACAGTACTCTCGAAAACTACTGGATTCAGGCAGAGAACAACCAACAGCAATACAAGGCTGCTAAAGTCAGCACAGAGAGCGCACAGACAAGCTATGATCTTCTCAGCGAGCAGTTCAGCCTTGGACTTAAGAACATCGTAGAACTACAGGATGGAAAGTCACGTCTTCTGTCTGCACAGCAGAGTGAGCTTCAGAGCAAGTACATGACCATTCTGAATATCAAGATGCTGGAGTTCTATCAGAGGTAATTTCACAGATTAAAGAGTAAGGTGTAAAGATTAATGTAGATAGTCTTGAAACCTTATTACTTACATAAATAACAAAATCATAAATAAAGGAATAGTGCTATCTACATTACGCTTTACACTATACCCTTTACACTTTTAATATAGACTATGAACAAGAAAGTTATCATCGGTGGTGTAGCTGCTGTGGCTGTGGTTGCATTGGCTGGATTCTTCTTCTCTGGAAAGAAAGAGAGAAAGGTAAGTTTTGAAACAGCTACAATCGTAAACACCACTATATCAAGCAGTGTAACAGCAACAGGTACTATCGAACCTGTAACAAGTGTCACTGTAGGTACTCAGGTAAGTGGTATCGTAAGTCATCTGTATGTTGACTATAATAGCGTCGTTAAGAAAGGACAGGTCATTGCCGAACTTGATAAGACAAACCTTATATCCGAGCTTTCTACCCAGAAGGCAAACCTTTCTTCTGCAGAGAGCAAGTATGCTTATCAGAAAACGAACTTCGAACGATATCAGAAGCTCTTCGACAAAGGACTTGTATCTGCCGACGACTTTGAGAATGCCAAGCTTGCATATCTTCAGGCAGAGGAAAGCGTGAATACAGCGAAGGAAAGCGTACGAAAAGCACAGACAAACCTCAGCTATGCCACTATCACATCACCTATTGATGGCGTTGTGCTCAGTAAGGCTGTAGAAGAGGGACAGACCGTGGCTGCAAGCTTCAACACCCCAGAACTCTTCACCATTGCTCAGGACCTTACCAATATGCAGGTCGTAGCAGACGTTGATGAAGCCGATATCGCAGACGTAAAGCAGGGTGCTCGTGTAACATTCACCGTTGACGCATATCCAGACGATGTATTCGAGGGTAAGGTAACACAGGTTCGCCAGTCAGCTACAACAACCAATAACGTTGTAACTTACGAGGTTGTAATCTCTGCTCCAAACGCAGACCTCAAGCTCAAGCCTGGACTTACAGCCAATGTGACAATCGTTACTCAGGAAAAGCCAAACGTACTCGCAGCTCCAGTTGCAGCCCTTCGTTTCGCACCTCTTGAGACTATGCTCGAACCAGAAGGTAAGATTATCGACTGTGACTCAAAGACAAAGGTTTGGGTGAAGGAAGGTAAGGACTTGAAGGCTATCGCCGTAAAGACAGGTGTCAGCAATGGTGCTCTTACCGAGATTACAGAAGGTATCAGCGCAGGTAAAGAGGTTCTCACAGGCTTCTCTTCTGGCATGCCAATGATGATGCAAGGCGGACAGGGCAATAGCAATCCGTTCATGCCAGGCCCTCCAGGAAGAAGGAATGGTCAAGGTCAAGGACAGGGCCAGGGAGCAAGTAAGTAAAAATAGCCCCTCACCCGTCACAACGTGACACCCTCTCCCAAAGGGCAGGTGAGGATCATAATTATAATCTATATGGAAAATAATTCTGAAAATCAAGAGCGTCGTGTAGTCATTGAACTGGATAACGTGAGGCGTGACTTCATCGTTGGTTCAGAGACCGTACATGCACTCCGTGGAATATCATTCAAGATATATGAGGGTGAATTTGTCACCATCATGGGTACCTCTGGATCAGGAAAGTCAACCCTGCTCAATCAGTTGGGCTGTCTTGACACACCGACCTCTGGTGAATACTATCTCGATGGTGTGAGCGTGCGTACCATGAAACGTCGCCAACGCGCCGTACTGAGAAACCGTAAAATCGGATTCGTGTTCCAGAACTACAACCTCCTCGCCAAGACAACGGCTGTGGAGAATGTGGAACTGCCTCTTATGTATAACAGGAACTTTTCATCCTCTGAGCGTCGCAAGGCTGCGATAGAAGCACTTGAAAGAGTAGGACTTGGTGACCGTCTCATGCACAAGTCAAACCAGATGTCTGGCGGACAGATGCAGCGTGTGGCTATTGCACGTGCATTGGTAAACAATCCTGCGGTCATCCTTGCCGACGAGGCAACGGGTAATCTTGATACCCGCACATCCTTTGAGATGCTCGTACTGTTTCAGAAGCTTCATGCAGAGGGACGTACCATCATCTTCGTAACTCACAACCCGGAGATTGCGCAGTACTCCAGTAGAAACATCATGTTGCGCGACGGCAAGATCCGTGAGGATGTAATCAACACCAACATCCTCTCCGCACAAGAGGCTCTCGACAAATTGCCAAAGCCGCAGGATGATTAATATGAGTGAATAGTGAAAAGTGAAGAGTTAATAATTTGAGTTACTCTAAACACTTGCCACTAAACTCTAATCTCAAAACTCTAAACTCTAAAAAGATGAGCATAATAAACTTATTCAAAGTTGCACTTCGAGCCATAGCCAACAACGCATTCCGCTCGTTCCTGTCAATGCTCGGCATCATCATCGGTGTCGCTGCTGTGATAGTGATGATGGCTATCGGTCAGGGCTCTAAGGAGAGTATTCGTAAGAATATCTCACAGATGGGTACCAACGTGATAATGATACGTCCGGGTGCTGATATGATGGGAGGCGTCAGACAAGACCCTTCATCTATGCAGACCTTAAAGGTTGCTGACTACGAGGCTATTATGAACGAGAAGAAATATGTCACTTTCGTTTCCCCAGAGGTAACGGCAAGCGGACAGGCTATCTATGGTGCGAACAACACTAATGCCACCATCTACGGAGAGTCGCTCGACTATCTCGATATCAAGCAATGGGATGTTGAGAAAGGTGTTCCTTTCACAGAAGACGATGTACACAAGAGTGCGAAGGTATGCCTTATCGGTAAGACAATCGCTGACGACCTCTTCCCTAACGGAGCTGATCCTGTAGGTAAGACAATCCGTTTCAAGAGCATACCTTTCCGTATTTGCGGTGTACTGAAGGCTAAGGGATACAACAGCTGGGGTATGGACCAGGATAACGTAATCGTTGCTCCTTATACCACGGTTATGAAGCGTATCGCTGCCCAGACGTATTTCTCTACAATCAACTGCTCTGCCATTACCGAGGAAGTAACTGATCAGGCAATTGAAGAACTGACAGAGATACTTCGTACTACACATAAGATAAAGGAAGATTCTGGTGAATCCGAAGACTTTACCATACGTTCACAACAGGAGATGATGGAAACAATGTCATCTACAATGGATACCGTCACTATCATCCTCGTAGTGGCTGCGGCATTCTCGCTCCTCGTAGCAGGTATCGGCATTATGAATATCATGCTTGTATCCGTAACCGAGCGTACAAAGGAAATCGGTCTTAGAATGTCAGTTGGTGCCCGTGGCATCGACATCAGCAATCAGTTCCTCATTGAGTCAATAATAATATCGGTGACGGGAGGACTTATCGGTATAATCCTCGGAGAAACCATTGCCGGACTTGCCTCGTTCCTATTCCATCTCCCGACAAGCGTTCCAGGTTGGAGTATCACCGTCAGCTTCATCGTATGTACTCTCATCGGTATCGGCTTCGGATACTTCCCTGCAAGAAAGGCTGCACGTATGGATCCTATCGAGGCGATTAGGTATGAATAAAAGACCCACCCCCATACCCCTCCCATAAAGGGAGGGGAGTGAATAGTAATATTCGCTATAAGGGTGTGCCTGAATAATTATAACATTAACAATCTCTCTCAAGATAGAAATACAATCTACTCCCTCCCCTTTACGGGGAGGGCAAGGGGAGGGGTCTGGTCTATTATGAAAATCTCCACAATCATCCATCCTATTGCCATACTGGTATGGCTTCTCATTCCGCTCATGTTCATTGGGCCTTATGAGGAAATAAGTATCAAACGATACCTATTCAATAGTTGCATGCCGTTCATGATGCTTCTTGTTTTCTACCTGAATTATCTGTGGATACTTCCAAGACATATTGAGGGGAAGAGCAAGTTAAAGGTATTACCCATCAATGCAATCTTGATTGTAGTGGTTTGTGTTCTCGTTGCACTCGTTCGGGCATACGAGTTTACGGTTTCTCCACCACCCCGATTCCCGATACACGAGGATGCGCCTGAGTACTCAACTGATTTCAGTTGGCTATTCCTGTTTCTCGTCTTTATCCGCGATGCGCTAAACCTGATTTTCGTCGTCCTCATAGCATATAGCCTCAGGATGTCAAAGCATGCACATCGTCTTGAGCATGAGCGACAGGAAGCAGAGGTTGCAAGACGTGATGCCGAACTTAATGGACTACGCTTGCAGATTTCACCTCATTTCCTTCTCAATACGCTGAACAACATCTATGCGCTTACGGCAATAAGTTCTGAAAGGGCACAGCAGGCTATTATACAGCTCTCACAACTGCTTCGCCATATGCTCTACGAGAACCAGCATGGAATGGTGGATTTCTCCTCTGAGTGTAAGTTCATAAGCTCGTATGTGGATTTGATGAAGCTTCGCATGGCGTCAAACGTGAAAGTGGATGTGGAAATAACAATTCCCGAGAATGACAAATCACAGGTTGCTCCCCTACTCTTCATCTCGCTCGTCGAGAATGCTTTCAAGCATGGCGTGAGCAGCACAGAGCCAAGTTCCATTTCCATCAAGCTGGCAGCTACAGAGACAGAGATAAGGTGTAATATCACGAACACCAACTTCCCGAAGACAAGCAATGACCACAGCGGACACGGGATTGGTCTTCAACAAGTGGAGCAACGTCTCAACTCTATCTATCAGGGAAAGTACTCTTGGACTCATGGCATTAATGAATCCGACGGACTTTACCACTCGGAGATAGTTCTGAAGAAATAAATGTAATTTACTATTTGACGATTTACGATTTACTATTGATGTACTATTTTATAAAATTTACTATTGAACATTCGGTTAGGGATTGACGATAAATAGTACATAAACCAAATAGTAAATAAATAGTAATTAGTAAATAATAAAATAGTACATCCGACATTATAATAAAAAAGAAAAATATGACAATCAAATGTGCAATAATCGACGATGAGCCTCTGGCAGCAGAGATGCTGGCAGGATATGCCAGTAAGACTCCGTTCCTCAACCTTGTTGGGGTTTACAATAGTGCCATAGAGGCTATACGCAATCTGCGTAGCGAACCTGTTGACCTCCTTTTCCTCGACATACAGATGCCGGAGCTTAGCGGTCTTGAGTTTGCTACCATACTTCCTCCAGAGACACTTATCATATTCACTACGGCATTCGACCGCTATGCCATTGACAGCTATAAGGTCAATACCGTTGACTATCTCCTCAAGCCTATCGCTTACGACAGTTTCCTAAAGGCTGCCGATAAGGCATTACGCCGTTTCATAGAAAGCAAAAAGCAGACAACATATGCTGCCGACCGCTTCATCTATGTGAAGAGCGACTATAAGCTTGTCAGAATCAATCTTGACGATATATTGTATATCGAAGGCGTAAAGGACTATGTGCGTATTGTTCTGGCTGACAGTTCACAGCCTATTATGTGCCTTATGAACATGCGTACCCTCGAGGACTATCTCCCTACTCCAGAATTCCTACGAGTACATCGCTCGTATATCGTACACATGTCGAAGGTACAGACAATCGACCGACTTCGTTTCGTCTTCGGAGATACCTACATCCCTATTTCCGAGTCATACAAGGATGTAGTTACTGACTATGTCAGTATGCACACGCTCAACTGATTATTGTAAAGGAGTAATAAGGAGTACAAGGAGTTCAAGGAGTACAAGACGAATGTCTTAAACGTTCAAATAAGCGATAAATACTATCGTCTTGTACTCCTTAAGCGACTTTAGGAGCGTCACTCCTTGTACTCCTTGCACTACAAAAAGAAAATTATATTTATTCTACCAATCAATAATTTAAACAAAATGAAGAAAGTTTATTTAGCAGCATTGCTCTCTCTCACTTTGACGACAGCAAATGCACAGGAGCCAAACATCCCAATGTTCGGCAATCAGCCAAAAATCGATGTTAAATTCGACGAGTACAAAGCAGCTCCACAGGGATTCGACCAAGAGCGTGCAGGAATAGCTCACGGAACTGTGAAGCTCATCGAATACCAGTCAGAATCAGTAGGAACTACCCGTAAGGCGAATGTCTATCTGCCTCCTAAGTACGATGCAAAGAAGAAGTATAGCGTGCTCTATCTGCTTCACGGCATTGGTGGTGACGAGAACGAGTGGTACAAGGACGGTGGTGTGCCAAACATCATCATGGACAACCTCTATGCTGACGGAAAGGTAGCTGATATGATTGTCGTAATGCCTAACGGACGTGCACAGAAGGACGACTCTCGTGCAGGAGGTATGGGCTCATTCAGAGCATTCGGAGACTTTGATAAAGACCTCATCGGAAGCCTCATTCCTTATATCGAGAAGAACTTCAGCGTATATACCGATAAGAACCATCGTGCCATCGCAGGTCTTTCTATGGGTGGCGGACAGTCACTTAACTTCGGTCTCGGACACATGGACGTATTTGCTTACGTAGGAGGTTTCTCTTCTGCCCCAAATACCCAGCGTGCAGCTCAGCTCATCCCTGATGTAGAGAAGGTGAAGAAAGAGAACAAACTCCTCTGGATGGTATGCGGAGGTGCTGACGGCCTTATCAACAACAGCGCACAGCTCAAGAAATTCTGCGATGACAATGGCATTCCTTGCACATTCATCAAATATCCTGACGGAAAGCACGACTTCGTTGTCTGGAAGTATGGTCTCTATAACTTCGCACAACTGATTTTCAAATAGAAAAAAAGAATTTTAACATAACTCTGCAACTCGTCACCCGTAGCGCTATATAGTACTATGTATCAGCATTTTGCAACGGTGATTCATTTCACTTCACTCGTCACCCACTCATCACCCACAAGTGGCATATCATACTGATATCTAACGAGTTACAAAGCCAATTCACTCATCACCCTAAAGACATCATAAATGGGTGACGAGTGAATTTTGTTTATAACAGACACACTCTCAGCAACATACAAAGATTATGGTGATGAGTGGGTGACGAGTGCCTTGAAATGAATCACCGCTATAATCAACTAACAATCTGCAAGTTGCAGCGCTATGGGTGACGAGTTGCAGAGTTCTATAAAAATTTGTTTTTTCTTATAGAGAAACTAAGCAAAAGCCTTTCATCCGTTCATCCTTCGCTCTCCCTTCGCTATGCCTTCGCTGTTTGTTCGTTCTAAGAGCGAAGGAATAGCCTTGAAACAACAAAGGTATAATGACAGATCGGCGAAATATCAACGGACAAAAATCTGTAACTGGAACTATAAGCCAATTCATCGAATTCACGTTAATATAACTTTTTTCAAAAGTTTTTGGCATAGGGGGTTTCACCCTTACTATTTTCACTATATAACGTTCTGAAAATCAAGAAGAAAGACAAGGTGAAACCCCTTGCTAAAAAGATGTAACTTTTTATAGGGGTTTCACCCAACGTAAATCATTGACAATCAATACGTAAAAGCCATTTTTAGCCAAGGGTGAAACCCTCTACCTCAAAAACTTTTTATTTTTTTACATTCACACCTTTTTCTTGCCTATACTCTAATCCGTTTCTCCTTCGCTTCAAGTCCGTTTCAAAGCCGCTTCCTATAGAATAATCCAAACGAATTAAGTTAATAAAAT
>CAMJKP010000012.1 GCA_946406435.1 uncultured Prevotellaceae bacterium
AGAAACATTTAATGTAATACCCCTCTATCGATAATCAAAACACACGGACGCATACACAATAATGCGCCCGTGTTTTTTTTAATCACTAAACTCTAATCTCTAAACACTAAACACTAAACTCTAAACTCTAACCACTAACCTCTAAACACTAATCTCTAAACTCTAATCTCTAAACACTAATCTCTAAACACTAATCTCTAAACTCTAAACACTAACCTCATAACACACTCATAACGAATGCACAGTGATATGGCTTGTTACCGTCTATGGTATATTGCGGAAGAGTGCGTTGCCCCCATGTGTCGATGCCACCCACACCATGGATGTTTTGGTCTATATTCAGGTTCACGAAACGGCCACGCTGTATCTCATGCGGATGCTGGGCTGGTTCAAGGTCTTCCTCGCCATAGTCCCATGCGCGGATGCAGAGAGGCTGACAACCATCAATACGGAGGCTCTTCTTTCCATTACTGATATTGAACCAACGCACATCAGTACGACAGCCGTTGTCCTGCGGATGTATATACTCGGTCTCAAACTGACTGAGCGGCATCTCATATCGTCCGATAAAGGCACTACGCTTGCGGTCTGGATAGTTCTCCCACGGACCGCGACCATGATATGCAATGTTTGCATAGTCGCTTGGCAGGCGCATACGCATACCAAACTTTGGAAGAAGCGGAAGGTCAGTGGCAGTAGGACGGTAATCCATATCAACCTTGACACGTCCCTCGTCTGTTATCGTGTACGTAATCGTCAGTTCTACACCTATCGGAAGTGTTGTCTCGTTGATTATTTTCACACCGTCAGAAGCCGCATCTGCACGGAAAGACTTATTTGTACGCTTATCCAAGGCATCACGCCATGCTCCCAGTCGCTCTGCAAAATGGGCTGCATGCTGATTGTCGTTCTCCGGTTTCCAGAAATATGGTTCCAAAGGACTATTGAGCATCTCCTCACCATCTACTATCCAACTGGTAAGTGCGCCTATGCTGTTGACGGTAATCGTTCCACGATTTGTATGGGCAACAAGTCCGTTAGCGGTTTTCTGTACCTTGGCAGGCTTACCGCCTAATGATGATTCAAACTGATATGGCTGCAACACGAACTGCTCACTTGCCACGGCAAAGCCTTTCTTTGCCCACGGCCTATCCTCTTTCAGGCGTACATAGACATTGAGAAGACGCTCCGAACCAATAGTAACGGTATCGGTAGTAATATCATATTCATCAATATTAGCGAATGTGTATCGAGGTGTAATCCGCAGATTATCCCCATTACGCTCTATCAAGAACGGCTGATACACATGCTGCACTTCATAGTAGTGCGGATGCGGAGTACGATCTGGAGCAATAAGACCATTAAGGCAGAAAGGTCCGTCATTTGGTTTATCGCCGAAATCACCGCCATAAGCCCAGAATTCCTTGCCGTTTTCTTTCTTCAGAATACCCTGATCCACCCAGTCCCAGATAGCTGCTCCACAGATACTGCTATCGGCATAGATCACATCCCAGTATTCCTGAAAATTACCCACAGAGTTTCCCATTGCATGGGCATATTCTCGCATAATGAAAGGACGGTCAGTCACCTTGCGTGCCTCTTCTACAAGCCTGGATGGAGAAAGATACCCATCATCGTAGATATCGCTCTGTGCGCGGTCTGTATCGCAGAATGGCAGGGCAATAGTATCGAGTGCCACTACCGCATCGCGCATCGCCTTCAGGTTAGGGCCTACCCCACCCTCATTGCCAAGACTCCAGAACATAACGCTCGGATGGTTCTTGTCACGCTGTACCAGACTAATAGCACGGTCCACATGTGCATCACGCCATTCGGGGTCTTCTCCCATCACCTTGTTGGCATAGCCGTAGCCGTGTGATTCCTGATTAGCCTCGTCCATCACGTATATGCCCCAACGGTCACAAAGCTCATAGAGGTAAGGATCATCGGGATAGTGACTGGTACGCAGGAAATTGACGTTTGCCTGCTTCATCAGCGTGATATCCTGCTCGTATGTCTTTCGGTCAACAAATCTACCTGTAACGGGATGATGGTCGTGACGGTTCACACCACGCAACTTGATATTCCCGCCATTGAATTTCAATACCTCACCAACACATTCCACTCGCTTCACACCAAGATGATAGTCGAAATGCTCGTCTGGCAATTCGATGCTGAACGGATAGAGGTTAGGAATATCAGCCGACCAGAGCTTTGGATTGTCTATAGTATGCGACAATCGCACGTGCATTGTATCGCCAGCAGCAAGGCTTTTCAGCTTACCCTCGATAGTCTTTCCGTCAATATTCAGGGCTACGGAGAGATTCTTTGCACGAGCCTTTCCCACGTTGCAAACGGCTATGTCCGCCGTTACCTGTGCCTGTGAGAAATCTTTATTAGGAACAGCCTCCACTTTATAGTCGGCTATATGCACAAGCGGACGAACCCACAGCTGTACCGGACGGAAAATGCCCGACAGTCGCCACATATCCTGACATTCCAGATAACTGCCGTCACTCCAGCGATACACCTCCACGGCAAGGCGGTTCTTTCCCTCATGAACGTATTTCGTAATATCAAATTCAGCTGGAGACATGGAGTTCTGGCTGTACCCTACCTTCTGACCGTTCACCCATACATAGAAAGCCGAGTGAACGCCTCCGAAATGAAGTATGAGGTTCTGCGACAGCATCTCCTTCGTGATGTCTATAAACGTCACGTATGAACCCACAGGATTGCGGTGGTCGTAGGCATACCAGTCACGGTCAGGCTCTCCCGTCACACTCGGACGGTCACGATGGAACGGATACTGCATATTGACATAGATAGGCTTACCGAAGCCCTGCAACTGCCAGTTGCCCGGCACGGTTATCTTATCCCATCGGCTAACGTCGTAGTCGTCACGCTCAAAGCCTACAGGACGCGATTCCGGGTCTTTCGCCCAATGAAACTGCCATTGACCGTCAAGCGATACGATTTCCTTACATTCCGCCTCCTTTGAAGGCAGTTGCAGCGTAGCATGATACGGTAGTTTATTTATGCCTAATACGTGCGGATTCTCCCAGTCACGAGGTTGCTGTGCCTGTGCTGAAACACTCAGCATCAGGGATATTACGAGAATAATATGCTTCATTTTCCTTCAAATTGCTTATTCTATTACAATTTCTATATCATCAAAGTTCATCCTTTCTCCCTCTGCCAGTTTGTCGGCATCGAGTTTTAGGATACGAGCCTTGGTGGCAGGAAACTTGATTGTCTGCCAGATTGGATTATTTACGATATTCGAGAACTCGCCCGAAGCAAGCTTTGTCCAGTTTGCCCAGTCGCTTGAAGCCCAAAGTGTATAGTGGGTGATGAGTCCATCCCTCGTTTTCTGCGGTGGCAGATAACGAAACGATGTAATGGTCTGTTCCTTGTCCCAGTCTATCATCATCTGCTTTGGATTACTGAAAAAGAAATGAAGGCTTGATGATTTCTTTTCGCCCGAATCAGGAATGTCGGCAGTCAGTTCAGGAGCAAGATATACGCCCAGTTTCTTGATGATTGGCTGACATTTGGCTGCGGTAATAGTAAAGCGCAGTTTTGTGGCTTTTACAGTTGGGAAACAGATGATGCGACGATGCCCGATAGTAGTCAGACCATTACCATTATCCACCAATGCATCTTTCAGTTGCTGCCACTCACCATCGACCAATGCCTCAAGTGAGAATTCCTTTACTCGCTGGCCTTGACTTATCTCTTCTTCTGCTAAAAAACGATTGAAGGCTGTAGGCTTTCCGAAGTCTATTATGGTTTCATAGCCAGAGGTCTTTTTCTTGGCTTTCTCGGCAAGATTGGTCTTGAACACCTCGTCTATCATCTTCTTGAAGGCTATGCCACGCAGACTGTCATTTGGATGAATACGACCGTTAGGGGCTATAGGGAAGTTGAGCAGGAGCGTAGAGTTGCGCCCTACAGACTTATAATAAGTGTCCATCAGTTTCGACAGACTCTTCACATGCTCGTTTTCTGCGTCATGGTAGAACCACCCTGGGCGTATGCTTGTGTTTGTCTCACTTGCAACCCAAGAGTCGCCATTCTCCAATCCGTAGTGCAACTGTTGGTAAGGCACATCGCCTTCCTTATTGAGCAGACTCCAGTTAGTCTCACCCACGTTGCCAGCCTCCGTACCTACCCAGCGCAGGTCGCCACGGTCGCCACCATCGTTCCATATCACGGCTTTAGGTTGCAACTCACGTATCATGCGGAATGTCTCCGCCCATTGGTAGTAGGTCTTGCCGTCGATCTTGCGTGTCTCGTTCGCACCGCCATACCAGCCGTCACCGCCATTGGCTCCGTCAAACCATACCTCGAAGATATCGCCATACTGGGTTAGTAGCTCACGCAGTTGGTTGCGGAAATAGGTTACGTATTCAGGTTTGCCATAGTCGGCATGATTTCTGTCCCATGGTGAGAGATATACGGCAAACTTCAGCCCTTCCTCCTTGCATGCGTCTGCGAGTTCGCGAACCACATCACCCTTGCCCTGTTTCCAAGGGGAGTTCTTCACGGAATACTCCGTGTATTTTGAAGGCCACATACAGAATCCACAATGATGCTTGGCGGTGAAGATGATACCCTTCATACCTGCCTGCTTGCATACCCTAGCCCATTGCCTACAATCGAGGTCGCTTGGATTGAACAGTTTCGGGTCTTCATTTCCAAAGCCCCATTCCTGATCGGTGTACGTGTTCATAGAATAGTGGATAAACGCATACATCTCCATCTCCTGCCAACGTAACTGGTTCTCCGTAGGCACCGGACCGCAAGGCTTCAGACTCTGAGCATTGACATCCGTAACGACAATGCATAATAAAATAATAGATAATAGTTTTTTCATAATCAAAGGTAATAACCCTCTAAAGACTCATTACTCTCCACTTCTATGAGAAAGGGAGAGTACCCGAAGGGCGAATTATTGTTTTAATACAAATAGAACATCCTTTCCATCATCTGCCATTTCTCATCGCTTCGGGCATCGGGATTACATCCTTGCAGCTTTGCAACAAACGCTTCCCATTCTGCCTGTCGTGGCATAGTGGCAAGCTTATCCATAGCTACCTTCCAGTCGAAATCATCAGGAGCATCAACTATCATCACAAGGCGAGTTCCAAGGATATAGATTTCCATTTCAAGTATTCCTACCGCCTTTATCCCGTCGCGTATCTCCTTCCAATGGAACTCCTTAGAGTGCCATTTCCGATACTCACGAATCATATCTGGATCATCACGAAGATCCAGCGTCTGAACATATCTCTTTGCCATGATTATTCAAGCTTTACATGAAAGTGAATAGTGAAAAGTGAATAGTGAATAGTGAAAAGTGAATAGTGAATAATACTTAATACTGGTGGCCACCAGAACGTAAGGAATGTTATGGGCAATCCTATTCTGCGACAGCAGTATTATTCTCTAAGTATTTTTCACTATTCGTTATTCACTATTCACTTTTCACTATTCACTTTTCACTATTCACTTAACATTCACCACTATCACAAATCCACCGCGTGCCTGGCACTCTATCTCCTTAGGCAGTTCGGTGGTCGTTATCTTCCATTCTCCGTTGGCATCATCTGTGAAGAACTGTGCCTTACCCTTTCCTATGAAACTGAGGTCGGTAGCGAGTTTCTGAGCCTCGTCAAGTCCATTGATACCAGCCACATACCATGTATTTCCACTTCTGCGAGCCAATACCGCACTCTTGCCCGGATAACCGCTCACAAAGCGTGTTTCATCCCATACGCTTGGCAATTCGCCTAAGAATGCCTGCACCTCATTTGGCTGTGCAAGGAAACTCTCTGGACGGTCTGCAAGATGCTGTAAACCACTCTCGAAGAGTACGGTTAGTGCAAGCTCATGTCCCTTGGAAGTAATATGCGGATGCTGAGAATCACTAAAGGCACAAGGGGTATAGTCCATAGGTCCGATCACGTTTCTCGTGAAAGGCAAAGTGGCATTATGGCTTGCTGCCTTCTTTGTAAAGGTAGGCACGTTGTTATACCACTCAGCACCATACACACCTTCTGTTGATAGAAGGTTTGGATAAGTGCGCTGCCATCCGCGAGGGATTGGAGCACCGTGGAAGTTCACCAACAGATGATGACGGGCAGCACTCTCAAGCAAGTCCTGACAATAGTCCATATTCGCCTGATTGTCACCGCTGAAGAAGTCAATCTTAACACCTGCCACACCTATTTTCTCACACCAGGCAAACTCCTTCTCCCTGTCTTCTGGCTTGTTCAGACGGAACTTTGGAGTAGGAGCACCATCAATCCAACCTACTGATGAGTTATACCAAATAAGTGGCTTCACGCCCTTGGAATTAGCATATGCCACGGCATCCTCAATAGTCTTGCCCTTGTTTGATTCTATCTTATTCATCTCATCCCACTCAGCATCTATGAGCACGTATGGAAGCTTTAGCGTAACAGCCATATCCACGTATTTCTTGATTATCTCATAATCGTTTGAGCCGTGGTTGTATGCCCAATAAATCCATGATACTACACCAGGCTTTATCCAGTTGGTATCATTCAATTTTGAAGGCTCACTAACATCCGTTACGAGAGTTGACTGCACGATGTCAGCCAGACTACCAATGATGACTACGCGCCAAGGCGTATGCCAGTCACCTGTCAAATCCAGCTCGTTCTTATCCTGCACCACCTTATAACGCTCTCCGTCGTTATACAGGCTTGAAGCACTCTGTCTGCGCTCTATGTTTGCCTCTGAGATAAGGGCAAACACACCGTCGGCAGGTTCTAACAGAGCTGGATAGCTCCAACGATTGCACCAGCCGTCAGCCGACTTAAACACACCGCTGAATGATGGTACTGGTGTTTCCTTGTATGTGGTGTTCTCAGGGAAGAATCCCTCGTATGACTCTGCCCATTGCATGAACCAGCGCTTCGTTCCCTCTGGAATCATATATACAGTATTCTCTTCCGGATGTTTCTGATTCTTCAAATGGGTATATTCATAGCGGAAAGCGACACCGTCGTTATATAGACGCACCACAATCTTCGCATTCTGACCTATAGAAGCCTGATATTCGTTTGCCTCGTTTGAACAATGCAAACGCTTACCCTCAAGCATCTTATAGTCGGTCTTCACCTTGCTCGCGAGATCCAACTTAGAGAATTGTACATCGGCTAATTCCAGAACCTTCTTCTTATCGTAACTGATTACCAACTTATTATCGGCTGTTGTTGCCGACAATTTACCATTTGGTGATGTTGCGTCCTGAGCATTCATTACCAGAACAGCGCCACATAGAATAATAGTTGAGATTATCTTCTTCATATTTTTTGTTTGGGTTGAGGTCTAAGGTCTTTGTCGGGAATAAAGTTGGAAAGAATAAGGAATAAGGTTTAATACAAACAACCCTTAATCTTTCATCCTTCAACCTTCATCCATCATCCTTTTGACTTTCGAATGCAAAAATAAATAAAATATATGACATTCCAAACAAGAAATCGTTTTTCTCCATTCAAAAGACGTTATTATGTCAATAATAGCAGAAAAACCGTCGTTTTTCTTCACTCAAAGCACATTTACAAAGAATTTTATCTGCCAATTTATCTCTAACCTCTAACCACTAATCTCTACCCCCTCCACCCTAACCTCTAACCTCCCCCCTTTATTTTCCATCCCAAATATTTGGCGATTCCGAAATAAGTTACTATCTTTGCCAACGGAATAATATTCATTCGTATGAAACAGGAATATAAGGATTTGCTTCACAAATACCTCCAGAAATACAAGGAATTAGGTATTGCCGACCAGATAGATTATGAGAAATTCTATCTGTACTCTATTATTACCCATTCCACAGCTATTGAGGGCTCTACCGTAACAGAAGTAGAGGCTCAACTATTGTTTGACGAGGGCATCACCTCAAGCAAACGTACCATGGTGGAGCAAATGATGAACCTTGACCTGAAGGCAGCATACGAATATGGCATGACATGGATAAAACAGCATAAACCAATAACCACAGATTGGCTCATCTCACTTTCTGCTAAGGTTATGGAACACACTGGCGGTGAGTATCACTCCCTCGGAGGCGACTTTGATGCTTCTAAGGGTGAACTGCGCAAACTTAATGTAACCGCAGGCTTTGGAGGCAAGTCGTACATGCACTATCAGAAAGTTCCTATAAAACTACAAGCATTTTGCGAAGAGCTAAACAAAAGGAGGAAAAGCATTGACACAACTGACGTTGCAGCTATCTATGACCTTAGTTTCTGGGCGCATTTTGAATTAGTCACCATACATCCATGGGCTGATGGAAATGGCAGAACCTGTCGTTTGCTTATGAACCTACTCCAAATGGAATATGGTGTATTGCCAACAAAGGTTTTGAAAGAAGACAAAGCGGAATATATCCAAGCCTTGATTGATACGAGAGAAGCGGAAGACATTAACATCTTCCTTGATTGCATGGCAAATCTGCATTGCAACCACCTAAAGAATGATATCGACCAGTATATTCTTTCAATATCCGATGAGGTGGACAGAAAAGGTGGACAGAAAGCCAAGAAGGTGGACAGAAAAAGTGGACAGGAAACGCGCGATGCTATCATTTCCCTCATTTCTGCCAATCAAAATATCACAACAACCCAAATGGCAGAATCCCTTGGTATAAACCGTAGTGCTATTTCCAAACACCTCAAACTTATGCAAACAAAAGGTATCATTCGCCGTATAGGGCCTGACAAAGGAGGACACTGGGAAGTATTGGTATAAAAAACATCAAGGCCATACATCATATTCATGAAGAAAAGATTATTTGTCTTTCTAACGATAATAGCGATAGCCATACCTTCATTAAGAGCGCAAAACGCGAACGATACTTGCAGCTATGAATTTGTTGAAACGAATGACAGTACAATAGAGCTTCGTGTTTCAATTAATGGACTCTCGACAAAAGCAGACTACATAAAAGTGAATGGAGAATCTTTTCTCCCTTCATATCAAGGAAGATACAAGGACTGTTTGGTCTTTATGCGTGGTCGGGGGCAGCATTTCCGACTACTGACAATATTCCAAGTCATTGACGGAAAAATACGCCAAGATGATTATGAGCATAGCATGTGCCTTAATCCCAATAACAGCAAAGAGTCATATCTTTTCTTCTATGGTGAGCAGCCTATCAAAATGGTCTATGATTTCAAAACCTCAGAAACGAAATTCATAGAATTAGGACATCCCGAACAATATCGCAGTCTCAAGGGAAAGACAATCGAATCGTGCGACAATCAGTTTTATCCAGTAGAATAAAATCTAAAAATAATCCAACAGGATAAAACAGAAACGGATTTATATGATGTATCTGATAGTAATTTCGTATTACGAATTATTCGCAAGCTCATCAAGCTACGCAAGTTCCAAATTACGAATTACCTGTTCAGATAAATCGGATAAATCCGTTTCCATTCATTTTCCGAACGCAAAGACGCTGAGACACAGAGTTTATATAAATAACTTTGCAACTTCGCGCCTTTGCGTTCATTTAATTTTCAATTATCACTTGCTTTAGCTTGATGAGCCTCAGCGAATAATTTTCCATTTTCAATTGCCGAAGGCTTAGAGACCGCCTCCACCACCTTCATCTCCACCGCCACTTTCACCGCCAGAGGCTGCACCGCTTGCATCTGCATCAGGGGTGAGGAAAGAACCGGTTGAATGACCGTAGCTGGTGCTTGCGAGAGTGTAGGCTGCATCACCCTGATACTCTGCCTCAAGCGTGTTGGCAGAGAGGAGCTCCTGAGTGGAGACAAGGGTGCGACCGACGGACTTGCGGGAGTGTACCCACGTGTAGGCGCAGTCGCCATCGTTACCGTTGTGACCGAGCTTGCCGTCAACAGCCTTGAAACCAGTAGAGCCACCTGTCACGCTTGCGAGCGTCTCGGTGTTGGCTGCATCGAGAATCACCTTTGCTGCAGAGAACTGACAGTAAGGAATCTCGGTTGCTGCGTTGACAAGCTGCTTGACAAGGAAGAACGAGATCTGGTCGCCATAGCGGTAGTCAGCGTTATTGTTCACTACAGCCTGTGAGAACTCTGCCACGGTGGTGCTGTTTGAGATAGTAAGACCAGTGAGACGGATGTCGGTGCTACCGCCCTGTCCCGAGCCTGTGACAACGATTGCAGGGAGCGAGCCCTGAGTAATCTGATATGCCGTTGCGATACATGCGCCGCCAGCCACCGCCTGTTTGGTGAGGTAGATAGGTGTGCGCTGCATATTCACCTTCACGAACATATTGTAGTCGGAGAGTCCAAGAGGACGGTTCTCGAAGCCGTTGTTGAGCAGAGGACGAATGCCAGAATACATCGCGATAACGTTGCTCCAGCGCGTTCTCACACGCATCTGAGCAACAGAACGCGGATTAGTCATCCTTACCACCTTTTCGCTGACCACGGTCTGACCGTTGAGGGTCTTGAAAGTAAGATCGCCGGCAGAGCCTGACATCTTACGGATAATTCCATTGAGTATTGCCATAATATAACGCCCTCAAGTTCCTAACCGCCCCCTTCCTGTCCTGCGGACATCCTCCCCCGTGAGGGGGGAAGAGGCTGGCGCAGTATGCCAACCGCGAAAGGGTAAGAAAGCCGCCGAGGGAATCACGGATTTTAATTGTTAATAACGGAAATGTAGGTTCTCGGGAAGCCACTTATGATACCCTTCTTGCTCTCTTCCGGAATAAGAGCTACATAAGAGCCACATAAGAGCTACATAAGACTCACCAAGGCGGTACCTTTCCCATGGTTTTGCCCCTGTAAACATCGCGTCCGAGGTGCTCCCTTAAACACTACAAAGATACTAATTTTTCATGAATCATGCAAGCCGAGCAAGCATTATTTCACTCGCTTTCAAGCGTTTGCGTCAAGATGCGTAGGGTTGCGTAGGAACGGCATAGTAAAATCAAGTTTCGGAAACTCTGTATTGCCTGGAAGGCAACACCATGAGTAACCGAGGTGCATACCCGACGAAGGAGAGGATGCCCTCGGACAGAAAACAGCATCCCCCCTCTTTCAGCCTGAAAGGCTGTACCTGATTGTCTGGCAGCAAGCTGCTTTTAACTGACAATAATTACCAATCTAACCAATCTTAATCCAATAATATATTTATCAAGAATTAGAGAATTAGAGATTTTTTTGAATTGACGAGAATTTGAGAAAGGGCGCTTGCGCTTCTGCCAATCACGAGCCAATTCCAAATGCTACGTAAGTAGCATTCTTCTCTCTTTCGCATTAATTCAATTTTCTCTAATTCTCTAATTCTTGATAAAAAAATAATAATTTATGGAAAAAGATTGCGCAGATTGGTAATTATTGTCAGTTCAAGCACCAAAGGTGCGAATTAGTCGAGCTCACGCTAAGTAATCAGAATTGAGTGGAGAGATGGAAAGAATTTGGTGGTAAGAAAAAAATCATTGGGATATTTGTGTATCTTAATAAAAACGCTTATCTTTGCAGACATAAACGCTAAAAACAATATCAGAAATGAAATATATCAAACTATGCCTATTCATCGCCCTTGTATTGTCGTTAAACTCATGTAACGACTTCAAGAGACACAGAGAAATCTCAAGAATACTGTCTGAGGTGGAGAAAGACGAAGAAGCTCACTACAAAAAAACTAGTTATGACGGCTCTGAGTCTATACAATGGAAAAAACTTGATAGCGTGATGAACATAGCGACAGTTCCCGAACTGGTAAAAATATGCTGTAATCACCCGTCACCTACCGTCAGAATGGCGATGTTCATACATGTTGTTGAGAAATATCCTCACGAAGCCATAAAGATTGCGGTAAGAAAAGCCAACGATTTTGATACGGTCAGCGTATTAGATGAATGTGAAAACTATATAACACTTGTCTCTTGTGAACGTTACGAAAATCTATACGGTTATGAAGGCATTGATAAAAGGTTTACGAAGGAGGAAAGAGAATCCCTTGAGAAAACGATGGTTCAATCACCTCATTTTAATTACTTTGCAGAAAACTGCGGTCGGATAATTGATTCAATAAAGCCTAAGCCTGAGTATTATCAATTCTTCAAGGACTACTATAACAAGACTAAAAATGACAATGTTCTTATGGCTATCCTAAAGTATAATAATCCCAAGGACAGGCCACTAATATTTAATAAACTGAAGCAGATTATTGAAGAATTAAATAACAACCTCAATTCTAATTCTGAAGCCAGAAACAGGGGCAAGTTTCTTTATTTGATGGCAGAGCATCCAGAGGATGAATTTGAGCCTTATATCAAGCAGATAATGACAACGTTGTTCAAGCTAAACACGGATGTCGCAATAAAGGCAAAAAAGACCGATGAATTCACAACAACAGATGAATATTATATCGGATATAGCGACCTACAGGCTTTGCTTGCCTATAAAAAGAAATGGGCTTACGACCTGCTCGAAGCAAAGATCAAGGAGGATATTGAAGAGGTCACAATGGATATTGATGATAAGTCTGATTATTTCAAGCCTCTGACTGACCGCATAAGGGCTGCATACAAAAAGCAGCGTGAGGAATATCTCGCAAGTAGGTAATTGCCTGGAAGGCAACACCATGAGTAACCCCGTACATACGAGTGAAACGAGGATGTGCAGGGATAGTGCCCACAATCTAACTTCTGCCTGGAAGGCAGTACATCGCAAGTATGCTAATCAGGTACAGCCTTCCAGGCTGATAAGGTTATAGAGGAGCCTTATCCGTGGGCATCCTTTCCTTCGTCAAGTATGCCCACGGTTACTCATAGTATAGCCTTCCAGGCTAATAGTACGCTCACGAAGATTGAATAATCATAAAATTTGCAATCAAATTAGATACATTAAGGCATATAAATGAACATGAAACTAATATCAAAATACTTGTGTTGGATGCTTGGTTGCTCTATTGCAGCCATGCTTATAAATCCATTGTTATTAATTGTTGGACATGTAATCTATGCCGAAGAGCCTATTCTCGTTTTATTCTATCTCATTTCGTATGTGATTGTCGGAAGTATTGTGTGGTATCTGCTAAGGAACAAGAAATGGAAGATGCAGACATTGGGGATATGGTTGGTTGTAAATCTTGTTTTATTGGCACAGGTAATATGTTGGATTCATACGATAAGAGATGGAATGACAGGCTTGATGATACTTACAGCCTTTATCGTTAATGCATTGCTGTCCGCAATTCCGATTGGATTTTGTTGCTATAATCACAAGTAGGGGGTGTAGTGGTGTAGTTGATTCCTATATATACGTAAAAAAAATAAGAAAATAGAATTGCATTATTACAAGTTATTTTTTGATTTTTTTCCTACCTCCTATAGGGGCAACTACACCACTACACCACTTTACACCACTTTTTCATATTTAATGTCAGTTTTGCGAATAATAATGATAAGCAACCAGTTGCTTTTAACTGACAATAATTACCAATCTTACCAATCTTCAACCAATAAAAATGAAAATTTATGGAAAAAGATTGCGCAAATTGGTAATTTTTGTCAGTTTAAGCACCAAAGGTGCGTTTATTTTAGAATGGCTCTATCTCGTCATTATCACTAACGGCGTTAGATGTCGGTTGTGAATCATGAAGTATAGTAAGAGCATCACTTGCCCCTTCCGTTTTCAGAGTATCAGTATCTTTTTCAACAATAAGATACTTATTGATACCCCTAATCATGTGTGGCAGAAAGCCTAAGCGTTTGAGAGAACGCCACACTTCCGTTGTGCCATACCCCTTACCATAGAATCCTCTCACCCTCATCATCTGCATCACCTCGGCAGCACTTAGCGCCCGGCATTTCTCGCCTTCGAAAGGCGGACGGAAGAAGGCACGGACAACTTCCTCGCAGTCTGAAACCTCCATATATGCCTCGTTATGACTGGTCAGTTCAGCACTCTCGTCAGCCGTTGGCTTAGTCTTGTAGCCATTGGCAAGCAGATACTTCGCCATAGCGTAGGCACGGGCATAGCAGAGAGGGTGCTCGTAGATGTTCAGCGTACCAGCCACATCGACGGAGAGATAGCGTCGAGAGCCTTCCGCATCCTTGATGTACCGCTTGTTGTTAGTGGCGGCAATGAGGGCTGCACGACGTGTGCGACGCTCACGGAATCGGGCGTATGAGTCGCGCTCGTTGCTCGTGGTGGAGGTGGTGATGAACTTATACGCATCGCTCTTGGCATTTGAGCCGAAAGAGAACTCATCGAGGAACACGAGGATGAACTCGGAGAGCGAGATCACGAAGTCCTTGTCCACACGCTGTGAGGGGTTCGCCTGATAGAGATAGTCGCGAAGCTCCGGGGGCAGTATGTGGCGGGCGAAGAACGTCTTTCCGATGTGCTGAGTGCCCGAAAGCACTATCATCAGGTTATGCTCTTCGATGGTGCCGAGCATCAGTCCTACGAGTCCCACGAACCACTTACGCATGTAATGTATGTAGAACTCATGGTTCTCATCGTCAGCAAACTGAATGTGCTCAAAGAACTCGCGTATGGGGTCATCCTTGAACTTCTCGTTCTCCACGTCATCGTCCTCCTGGGGAGTCCATTCGGGCAACGAGTCGAGGTATTCACGCACCGCGTCATAGCTCTTTATGACGTGTTTCGCGCTGAGAAGCGCCTGAAGGTCGTTCTCGGAGAGATTGATGCCCTGGAGCTTCATCTCGCAGTAGATAGAGTGAAACTCGCGGTCGTTGATAGGCACCCACCCTTTCTCACCGCAGATCTCGCATCGCTTCGTCCACTCATTATAACGGAGGCGATAGTTGGCAGCGATGAAGTCGCACGCCTTCTGCATCTTGTTGGCGGTTTCCTCCTCACGTTGCTGTTCGGTCTTGCGATGCCGTCCCTTCGGCATAGAGATGTCGATGCCATAGCGCTTGGCTATGTCGAAGAAAGAGCCGATAGAGACCGTGTTTCGCGAGGTGGCAAGGATATTGTCAAACTTCGCGTTGCACTTGTCGTAGTCATACTCAGGATGCATGGAGCTGATGGCGTGGAACGGTTCCCTACCCTCTTCTCCGAGGCTCCCCAAAGCGAAGCCCTCAAGCATCCATTCATCATACTTCGCGGTGATGTCGATACCGCGCTGCTTGATCTCGTCCACCACCTTGGTGAGACGAGAAATTGTGTTATCGAATTTGTTCATAATCTTTAAAAATAGACCCTCTCCCCGCTCCCCCTGCATAGGGGGAGAGCCGGATAGCCCAAAAGAAATCCTTAAAGGGAGAAAGTCGGAGTGAATAAAAGTCCCCCTATGCAGGGGGATTTAGAGGGTCTTCATCCAGCACTCAGGGTCGTGAGGCAGGTAGCAGGCGCGACAGATGTCAGAACCGCTACAGTCAACGTCAATGCCATACTCAAACTGCATATACATCGCTACCCAACGGAAATAATCCCTGAAGGACAGGTTTCGCGTGGTATCAATATCAATCACCACCTTGACACCGTATCCGCTTGGAGAGGTGAACACCAACAGCGGACGGAGCCTTGGATCGCTGATACAGATATACCGCACGTCCTGCACCTGAGCCTTCGTCTTGAGACCGTCGATGTCTATGACCATATACCCCGAGGGCGTGACTAAGGCGTTAGCACTCCTCTTGCTGAATACTCCGGCAAAGGTAGCAATACGGAAGTTACGCAGTTTGTAGAGCTGCGCCTCCTTATGTTCCTTGATACGACGAAGCTCCTGCGTGGCGTGCATAGCCTGCTTGCTCGTGATGTAGTTATAGGCATCCACGAGCGACATGGTGCCGCATGGAGTCTTAGCCATCACATCCTCACCCGCGCGGTTCTTACAGCCACAGGGGAACTCGGAGAACTTAGGGAGACTGGCACCGCCCTGGGTGCCAATCTCGTTAGAATTGATAGTGCTGTTCATCATTATTTCCCTTTCTTGTCATTACGAATACGGTAACGTGAGCGGAACACCATCTGCACATCCGTCTGGCGATAGAAACACCTGTTCGCGAAGATGGTGTACGGCAGTTTTCCACTACTACGCAGGGTCTGTAATGTACGCTGAGACACATGATATCGTGTCATGATTTCGTAGTTGTCGATCCAGTCCTCCAAAGCGGAGGTGGATGGAGTGCCAAAGACGACACTCTTTGTAGGTTGCTTTTTCATTGCTTTTAGTTTATAAAGCATTGCCTTGCACTAACGGATCGTATAGACAATATCCTTCACATCCGTTTCCAAGCCCATGCCGAGTTAATGCCTGGATTGGAATTCCGAGAGCAAAATTAGTGAGAATGCTTTTCTAAAACAAGAAAAAAAATGATGTTACGGATTTTAGTAGGTTGTTACGGCGTGTTACGAATAGTGTTACGGAAAAAATCCGTAACAAAAACAGTACTTTTTCTGCCTAACTTGCAGAGGCATGTTCAATTTTCAGAAAGGGGAACTGATCAAGTACTCCTGCAGTGAACCCGAGATTTGCAATGTACATGATAAAAAAGCGTATCACATCAACAGGCAAACCGTGTTTCATTATCCTACCTAATGTCGCACGTACATTTTCCCCATCATTACATGAGCGTACTCCTATATTCCTGTAGTCCTCTGCATTCAAATCCTCCATTTTCTTATGCTTCAACAAACAATACATTACAGCATCGCTTAGAATGCCATGCTTTGTGAGTGTTTTAATGTTATAAGTATTTCCGTCTCGCTCAACTTCAAAGGATTTTTCATCATCTTTCTCTCTAACACCAATAGTTGTTTCATCGACATCTTTCAATGTCCTCAGATGCTCCAGTTCTATTTTTGTCAGTAAATAGGTCTGCTCTCGCTCTAATTCGTATTTCACATCATCATCTACCTCCAATCCAATCAAGAACTCAACAGCTTTCAACTGATCGACATAGTTTGTTGGACCATACTTTTTTCGTATGGTCTCTAACTGCTTTCTATATCGTTCAGTCGAATTGATCATCGATGAAAAATACTAATTAATTTATAACTTGCTGAACCCAATTATGACATTAGTGCCCAGCGTTTATAACATACCGTCAGAACACAATTCGGTCAAGATTAAGTCTTATCGAATGTGCAGTTTTCACTCATGATGAGAAATATCATCAGAGCCATGACATTACTGACATAGTCATTGTGTTTTTATTGTCCTATCGGGGTGTTCATGACTACCTCGTTTGACAAATTTTGCCCCTGAATTCTCATTCTCTCGTTCAGGGCAGGAACGGTTCTAATCCACTATATAAGTCTAGCAATAGTTCCGCAGAATGACTCTTCATTCTATTAGGGTATTTGTCAGGAAATAAATGCATTTTCCAAGTAAAACCCGAGGATCAGGTGTATCATTTACTTGGCTAAAAATCGAAAGGAAACGGAATCTTTAGGATTAATTCCTGATACTTTTCCCTTACGAGATAGTCATTAGTTATTTTCTTTTTCTCAATTGCAAAATTAACAAAAAAATTCCATACCACCAAATGTTTCCCCTACAATTTGTTTGATTTTCGCGGAAATTGTCACCTTTTACGGATTCTAAGGCTCTGTCAGAGCAAAAAGCGAAGATTTATACCATCTAAAGCTTTTAACGCGTTACATACCCAATTTTAGGAATTCAAGGAACTGAACATATATGGATGCCACAAATCTAGGAAAAGAACCACAATAGCAATAAATAAATAATTTTATTTGGTTGTTTGAGATATATTCATTACTTTTGCAAAAATTTCATTCTAAAAGCTTATGAAGAAACTATTGACTTTATTGTTTTTGCTGTGCTCCATGTCTGTCTTTGCTGATATAAACAACAAAGATGCAGTTACTATGGAAAATTTTGAGCAACGTTGGCTTGATCACGAATCAACAATCGCCCTAAAGAATAACACAAACGAAACTATACATAATGTATCATATCGTATAACCTATCTTGACATGAATGGGAAAGCGCTCGATTATTCGGATTATACATCTACAATTGACATCGAGCCTGGCATGGTCAAAAAAACGGATATACCTGCTTACGAGCATGAAAGATTCTATCAATATTATAAGAATGCTGAAAAATACGATGACCATCCTAAATTCAAAGTCTCTTTTGAGTTAAAAGGTTATAATCTTGAAACAGAGCAACTAAAATCTTATAATACAGGAAGCAATGATACTGATGATTTCAAGATTTATGGTGGCTTTGTCATGTTGTTTTTCCTTTTATTGCTTTGTATTTATATTGGGTTATATGTTCTTACCGCGGTTATGGCACAACGAAGACATCGTAGTGCAGCTTTGTGGGTAATAATAAGCCTCTTCACTACACCAGTATTTACAATTATAATTCTTCTGTGTGTTGGAGATTCTGACGAAGGAGATCATTACAATAGATAAATCCCTAATAACAAGTTCCTACATACAAGTTATATGACGAAACGAAAATAAATATCTTTGCAAAAAAATGGGATTTGACAACGAATCATAGGGAATAAAGAACACATTATTTACAAAGAGAAAAATATGAAGATTAACCTATCCACCTTTTTGAGCAATAGCAAGGAAACGATACTGAGGTTTCCAGCTACAATCTGTTTTCTGGCTGCATTGACAGTTCAGATGATAACCTATATCGTTCTTGACAAGCAACAAGACTGGCTATGTTTCTTCTTCAGCGTTGGTATGCTCCTCACCCTACTTCTACATGTGTGTACAGAGGAAAAGGAGGAATACAGAATATTCAACGTAGTCAGGAGTCCGAAGGCAGCATTGCTGTGGTTCGGCTCTATTGCCATACTCGCAGCCGACAGCTACAATCTTCATATAAAGGATTATATTGACATTTCAGTAGAAATAGCACAGGGTTCAGCAATATTGGCTATGCTCGTGGCTATATGCTTCTATCCTTTCATTGGAGAGAGGGATGACAGGAAATCATGGAACTTCGTGTTCAGGCTTGTCTTTGGTGCAGCTATCGGATTTCTCGTGGGGTTGATAATGCTCGGTGGATTAAGTCTGCTGTATAGCGGAAGTGCTACTCTGTTTAATTTCGAGACACATTCAGATGTACATCGATCTCTGTGCGTGGTGTGCCTCATAACACTCCCTACCCTATTGTTCCTTATCCGTATTCCAGCAGGGGAAGAGAAGTTCAATGACAACATACCTAAGAACAAGTTCCTGCTTGGCGTTACGAAGTTTCTGTTCCTGCCTCTGACACTGCTATATATGGGCGTGCTTTATGTGTATGGCGCAAAGATTCTGTTTACATGGACTCTGCCCAATGGTATGCTTTCAACACTTGTTTCAACCATGATGTGCTCATTGATAGGGCTTACTTTCCTTCTATACCCATATATCAGGGATGAGGAATACGATGGTTTTGAGGTGAAGCTTACACGCCGTCTGCCTATGTTCTCACTGCCTCTGCTCGTGTTGATGAGCATTGGTCTGGGGCGCAGATTCATTGACTATGGCATCACAGCCAACCGTCTGTATATGCTTACGTTCAATATCTGGCTATATGTAGTGGCATTGGGACTTTGGCTTGGTAAGGCAAGGAGGATTCACTGGATAAGTATCAGTTTTACGATGCTTGTACTGATCACTTCCGTTCATCCTTGGAACTATAATATTATATACCAGAAGATACTTGTAAGCAGGTTTACGGAGATAAAGGAGAAATATCATATCCAGCAGAAGGAAATTGATGATTATAAATTTGAAAAGATGCTTGGAAAAATGTCCAAAAAAGATGCGGTAAGATTCAATAATAGTATTTATGATATTCAGAGATATGATCACCAGTGGTCAGAGACCGTACTGGGAGAAAATTGTTATTGGGTTGGTCATTATCGTGATGAAAATAACATAAAAGATGAAAATGAAACGCCCAAAAACAGTTATAATATGATTTATACTTGCGAACTTATAAACATTCCTTTGGTGGAAGGCTATAAATATATTGAAAACATTGACAAGCGCTATTGCTTTTTGTTCACAAAGGAGGAGCTTTCAGATGCTTGCAAAATTGACATAGGCTATAGTTGTAATGACTCCACCTTTATTTTTCATACAATAAAATATGGAGATTTCATTATCCATCATAAGAACCTTGATGATAAAAAGGTATACACATATAAGTCCGTGAAAGGTGATGCAGCATTTATATGCACAAAACTAAGTATAAGCGATGATAAAAAAGGACATAAGGATATGCGATTACATATTAACGGATATTTCCTCTACAATAATCCTGTGAAAGAATAAACTTCAGAGCGTTTTACCAATATCGGTAAAACGCTCTGTTTTTCTATTCTCTCTTCATTACCGCCCTTCCTTCGAAGGCGCATATTTCTTCGGCTATTTTATTAAGGTTATGGAAGATGCTGTAATCGGTGTCTTTAGGGATGCCGTTGACATCGCCAATGTTTTCTGGGGACCATGGGGCGAGGATGAGGAGGGAGCCGTTCTCGCAAGCATGGAAACGGGAGGATTCGGGCTTCCAATAACGGCCGATGGGCTCTTTCTGGATGTGGATTAACGGATAGCCACTCTCTATGCAGCGGTTCTTGATAAGGCGCTCTCCATTGGAGATGCCTGGGGTGACGATGACGGTGGCACCTTGCATGACCTGTGCCTTCCATTGGGCACACTCACGGCGATAGGCTTCTGTCTGCTCGTATGGGGTGCGGCCGTCGGGAGCTTTACGATGACAGAACACCTGCACCTTCCTTGCCCATCGCAGGAGGAAGAGATTGCCGAAGGCGGCATAGTCGCGCCCTCCGATGACGACATGCAGGCATCGCTGCATGAAGGTGGGGTTGAGACGGCGGATGACGACACGGCGAGGGTTATCGCTCACGTAGTTGAGCATGGCGGAGAGGTGACGGCGGTCGTAGCTGCCGTCAGGGTTGGTGAGGCAGATGGTGTCGTCGTAGTTGTCATCGAAGAGGGGGCGATATTTGCGCTCCACCGAGAGATAGGCAATGGCGCGCTGCTCCTTTCCCATGCTGGAGATTTTCTTGCCCCAGCTGGGGCTGACAACAGCCCCTGTAAGCTCACGATAGCGAACCGTGCACGCTGACTTGAAATACTGGATAATAGCGCCAAGGCTCTTATCCATCCTCTCCCCCACCTCTATCACGCCATGGAAGTGGTCGGGCATGCAGACAGCGGCATGGAGGGTGATGTTACGGCCTTTGGAGGCTTGAATGGCGGCGGTCTTGTGCCATTCATCCATAACGGCAGAGCCAAGGGCGGAGAGATAAACGGAGGGATTATGGGCATCCATGTTCAGCTCACCGAGGAGATTATCACGATTCCCCACCACAAGGGTGATGAGGTATATGCCTTTGTCGTAATAATCATGGCCGGGGTTATGGGGACGGTAAAGCAAGGCTAATTGAGAATTGATAATGGATAATTGATAATTGAGAATTAACAATTAATAATTAACAATTAACATTATTCCCAATAAAGGATTTCGCGGTTGATATCCCATTTATGATCCTTTGGGAAGTCATCACCTTCCCAGGCTTTCTTGGATGTCCATTTCTCGTAAGGAGCAGTCCAGAAGGAGTCGGTAGGAGGAAGACCGAGAGCCATGAAGGCGAGGGATGTCATGTAGAGAGAGCCATTGTTGGTGTACCAGTCGGCTACGTTGGGATGAGAGCCTACGAAACCGATGGTGAGGAATCCGCCAGAGTTATAGTTCTTTGAGAGAGGAGAGGCATTCTTGGCAGGGTTCTCTACTTGACCGTAGAACATACGGTTGGCAACGGCTGTGAGGGCGGAGCGCACCTGTCCTTCGGAGAGTTCCTTCGGGAGTCTTTTCTGCCATGCAAGCATAGCCAAAGGCTGGAGGGTAGCCATGCGGTAAGGGATGCTTCTGCCAACGACTGGGAAGGTGCCCTCTGGAGAGATGAAACGCTCAAGGATGACACTCCACTTCTGCATACGCTTACGAACCTCGTTGAGACGGTTCTTTGAGCCACGACGCTTACCATTCTTGTCGAATATCTGATAGCCACCACTTCCCCCACTCTTCTCTATCATCTCAAGACACTCGCAGTACATTGGCTGGATGACGTATGAGTTATAGTAATCGAAGGCGAAGGAAGGGCCGTCGCTGTAGACGCCATCACCGATATACCATTCCTCAACCTTTGAGAGGGAGAGCTTGATGCGGTATGGGTCGTAGTCGGCACCTACGAGCTTTAGGAAACACTCCTCCATGCCCACGAAGAGTAGCCAGTTGGTATATGGAGGGTCATAGCGACGAAGGCCTTTTATCTCCTTTATGTAGAGGTCCTTGGTAGCCTTTGGAAGTGGCACCCAGAGGGAGTCGTAGCCACGGAAGAGGCCTTCCACGACATAAGCGCCATCGACGAGAGTCTGACCGCCATTCTCCCATCCGAGGCGGTCGGGAGAGTTAGGATCAACAGCATTGATGATAGCCTTGCGCGTCCACTCACGGAGCTGTTTACGTTTGGCAGACTCTGGGGTGTCATCATCAGGAAGATTGAGCCAAGGGGCGAGTCCGGCAAGGAGGCGTCCGAAAGCCTCCATATAGGCAACCTTCTTGTCGCGGTTATCCCATGTGGGAGAGAGTTCGAGGTTCTTACAGCCATTGGCGGTATCCATGACCTGCTGAAGCTTACCCTCAGCCATGTTCTTCATCACGGGTTCAGCCATCTGGTACATGATATCCACCCATACCTCACGGTCGGTTTTCTGGGGCTGTGGTTTCTTTGCAAAGGAAAGCATTGGCACGAGTGCCAGGAATAACAGGAGTCTTTTCATGATTTACTTTGATTTGAGGGTGAGGAGGGTGATTTCCGGGGTGGCACCGATACGCATTGGCATGGTGCCGCCAAGTCCGATGTTCACGTAGAGGTTATGGTCGCCGTCGGTGTAGAGACCGTCATATTCATCATAGATGAAACGGGCAACAGACCAGCCAAGGACACGGAACTGTCCGGCATGAGTATGGCCGGAGAGAGTGAGGGAAGGACCGCCTTTCACGATCTCTCCACGCCAATGGGTCGGGTCGTGGGTGAGGATAATAGGATAATGGCCTTCGGTGCCCTCAGAGGCTTTCTTCAGGTCGCCACGGGTGATGATGTGATGGATGCCAATGGACTGGTTCTCGCAGCCGATGAAATAAACGCCACGCCCATCAGGGATGCCGCCGAACACGGCGGAATCAGAGCCGAACTCGGCAGAGCCAGAGCCAAGGACGGCTCTGGCTTTATGAGGGAAGACGGGGCAGTTATCGTTGAGGAGGAGATGCCAGCCGAGGTCTTCTCGCTGCATGCGCTGGAGGTCTGAGATTTTGTAGGCGCGATCCTTGTCGGAAAGGGAACGGTTGTATGGGATATAGTCATGGTTACCCATGATGCTCACCACGCCATTAGGGGACTCAAGCTTACTGAGGATAGGAATGAAAGGCTTCAGCTCGCTTTCATCGAGAGAGACGAGATCGCCGGTGAAGACGATAGCATCAGGCTTGAGGGCGTTTATCTCGTTGACGATACCGAGAAGCTCGTCCTCATGGCCTTTCCAACCGTCGAGGTGGAGGTCGGATATATGAACGATACGGAAGCCGTCATACGCCTTTGGGAGCCCCTTACAAGCGATTGTGACAGACTTGACCTCATGGAAGTATCGGCCGAAGAAATAGCCCCAGCAGAAGAGGATTAGCCATACCGCCATCATGCCGAGGGCTGCATAGCCGAATGGCTTATAGGCTATGGGATGATGGTTGATAAGGGATATTGCCTTTGCAATAAGATAAACCAAGTGTGGGAGTAACGCTACCCCCACACTGATTAAAAGGAATGATATTATAACCATATAGATTTTTCTCACTTTATTACTTTACAGGCTTGATGACGAATGAGAAGCTCTTCTTACCCTTGTGCATAACGCGATACTGTGGCAGAGCCTGTCCTTCCTTACTCCATGAGTTGACACCGCCGACACCTGCCATCTCACCGTCGATGTAGAGATTGACGAATGGAGACTTCTTAACATCACACTGGTGACGCTGTTTCTTCTCAAGACCTTCGTCCATATCGGCTACGGAATAGCGGATAGCAGACATAGCTCCGAGAGGCTGACCATCAGCAGAAGAAATCATGAAGCCCTCACCAGAACGGTCAGACTGCTGCCACCAGCGGATATCAGTCTTTGAGCCGGTTTCCTGTGGACGAATGTATGGGAAATACTGGTCGTCAGCATTCTGAACGTAGATACCCACGTTCTGGGCATCGTTACGGTCGTTGTAGTTCTCGATAGGACCACGACCATAGAACTTGCTCTGATCCATAGAAGATGGGAGTTCCATAACCATACCGAAGCGAAGGAGCTGCTGTGCAATGCTGTCGTTCTCCTGTTCGAGAGTCTGGGTGATGACAACAGTTCCGCAAGGCTTGATGTCATAGGTAAGGGTGAGGTTGTTTTGGACGCTTGGAATGTTATACTCAGCCACAACGATAACGTTACCTTCCTTCTGCTTCTTACCACTGACATTAGTAAGCTTCATAGCAGGCATATTCCATGCCTTGAGGTCGCGCTGGAGTCCGGCACCCATATCATTATCGGTTACGGCACGCCAGAAGTTCGGACGGATGCTGCCATTCTCACCAAGGATAGCCTTTCCAGCAACGGAATAAGAGGTGATGAAGCCACTTGACTTAGAGAAAACGAGATCGGCGTTATCGCCACTTACGATGATTGAAGAGTTATCCTTATCATTCACATTAAGCTTAGCCTTCTTGCCCTTTGGTTTAGCACTTTCATCGGAACATACGCCAGAGGCTTTAGCAGCATTGACAAGGAGCTGCTGATGTGCTACCTCATAGCCTGCAGGAAGGAGACCGTCGGCAACCTTATTACGATAAGAAACATTGAGGAATACCTCCTTCTGTGCATCCTTCAGTTCTGCAACCTTCTGAGCGATAGGAAGCTGATAAGAGCCCTTGAGCTGAGCCTTGATGTTGATATCCTTTACAGAGCCATCGAGAACAACCTCACCATCAGCGACAATCTGCCAGTAGAGGTCCACATAGTCGAGGGTACGGAAGAAGTTCTCATTGAATACGGTCAAGGTAGAATCGCTGAGAGTGCTCCAGATGTTCTGATAGTGATAGCCAACCTCATATATCTGAGGACTTGGCTGACGGTCAGGCAGGAGGAGTCCGTTACAGTTGAAGTTATTGTCGGATGGGTCGTACTTGTTGTAGTCGCCACCATAGGCATAGATCTGAGTACCGTCGGCAAGCTTCTTGTGAAGAGCCTGATCGATGAAGTCCCAGATATATCCGCCCTGGAACTTAGGGTACTTACGCACGAGGTTCCAGTAATCGCGGAAGCCACCGCAAGAGTTTCCCATAGCATGAGAATACTCACACTGGATGAGAGGCTTCTTGTTTTTCTCGTCCTGTGAATATTTCTCGGAACTCCACTGAGAGAAATACATCGGACAGAAGATATCAGTTCCTTCCCTACCCTGAGCCGGCTCATAATGAACAGGACGGCTTGGATCTACAGTCTTTATCCAGTCGTATGCAGCCTTGAAGTTCTGGCTGTAGCTTGTCTCGTTACCAAGACTCCAGACGATGATTGCAGGGTGGTTGCGGTATGTGTCGATGTTATGCTGATTACGCTCAAGGATAGGCTTTGCAAACATTTCCTTATTCGTGATAGGGTCACGATGATAAAGGAATCCATGACTCTCCACGTTAGCCTCAGCGGTCATATAGATACCATATTCGTCACAGAGGTCATACCATACAGGATCGTTTGGATAGTGACAGGTACGAACAGCATTGATATTGAACTCCTTCATGCGCTTGATGTCCTGAATCATACGTTCACGGGAAACGACATAACCACCATCTGGATCAAGCTCATGACGATTCACACCCTTGATATAAATAGGCTGTCCGTTGACAAGGAGCTGAGAGTCCTTGATTTCCACCTTGCGGAAACCAACCTTTGTCACAGCATAGCAAGAAGGTTCATCAACATATATTGGTTTCTTGCTTTTCTTATCAATAGGGGTAGCAACTGCCTCGGTAAGGAGTTTATAGAGATAAGGGGTTTCGGCAGTCCATTTCTTTGGATTGTTGACACGAATATCAGCGGAAACGAATGACTGCCCAGGTTTAACCTTAACTTCTTGCTTGGCAACCTCAACACCGTTGGCATCATAGAGAGTATAATTTACAAGTCCTATTTCCTTGCCTACCTTCGTCTCAACACAGATAGAGCCGTCGGTATAAGAGGCATCAAGATCTGGAGTAACAACGATATCCTCAATACTCCTATTCTTATCACGTGCAAAGAGATATGAATCACGAGCCACACCTGAGAGACGCCAGAAATCCTGATCCTCAGTCCATGAGCCGTCACACCAGCGCATTACCTGGAATGTAATCTGGTTCTGACCAACCTTTACATAGTTGGTGATATCAAATTCGGTCGCTACCTTTGAGTCCTCGGAATAGCCAACGAAACGACCGTTCACATAGAGATAGATACATGAGGTAACGCTTCCGAAATGGGCGATGACCTGTTTGCCAAGCCATTCAACAGGGATATTGATAGTCTTACGGTATGTACCAACATGATTATCCTCGATTGGCACCTCTGGAGGTTGCTGGTCGAAATGACTACGCCATGCGAAACCCACGTTGACATATTCAGGATCGCCATAGCCGTTGAGTTCCCAGATACCGGGAACTGGCATTGTCTTCCACTGGGAATCGTCATAATCCACGCCGAAGCAGTCGGTAGGACGCTTGTCGGCATTCTCTACCCAGTTGAACTTCCAATCGCCATGAAGGCTGAGGAAATTGCGAGACTTGGTGATATCGCCGGCTAAAGCCTTTTTAGCCGACTTATACACGAAGAAGTCGGTGTGCATTGGGAAACGGTTAATCTCATTGATCTGGAGATCATGCCAACACTTGTCGATGAGTTCGATACCGGGTGTCGTTGCAGGCTGCTGTTGCTTTGCAACTGTCTTTTTAACAGCGGCATCAGAAGCCGCAGAAAGCATTAGGGCCGAAGCCACAAGATAGATTGATTTTTTCATTTATGGTGTTTTTTTGTTTTTTAGAGGGGACCGGACATTCCGGAAAAACCGGATAGGCCGGAATTATTTGGCGATATATCGATAGTATTCACAGGCTGCAAGGAGGAAAGCGCCAGTACCGAAGTTGGTGACGGACTCCTGATCGACAACCTGTCCCGGGATAGCCTTTTCGCCTATAGGCTGAACATATCCCACGGTGTTGTTTGGCTGTAGGGCTATGGTTGCGAGATATTCCCATGCCTTCTCCGCAGCAGGGAGATATGTCTTTGGAAGAATGCCGTTATTGATACCCCAGAGAAGTCCGTAGCAGTTGAGGGCTGTTCCAGATGTCTCACGTCCCGGAGCCTGTTTCGGATCTAACAGAGAGCGTGTCCAATAGCCTTCTTCCTGTTGGCAGGAAACGAGGGCTGCAGCGAGTTTCTGATAGTACTGCACTATCTCCTGACGATGCTTATAGTTCTTTGGGAGGTCCTTCAAAACCTTGGCAAAAGCCGCAATCACCCAACCGTCGCCACGAGCCCAGAAGTCCTTTTTTCCGCTTTCTGTCTTATGGTTTGGATATACATACTTTCCATCACGGAAATAGAGTCCTGTCTCCTTGTCGTACATGATGGAATTGCAGTATTTCCAGTTCTCATACATCTTGTCGAGATAGCCTTCATCGCCAGTAAGGAGATACATCTTTGTCATGACTGGCATAACCATATAGAGCGCATCAGCCCACCACCAGTAATCGTTTGCCTTGCTACGTTTCTCATAGCTCATAACTTCCTTTGGGCGATGGATATACCTCGGGTTGTAGCTTTTCTTAGTAAGGGCTTCGTTGTATAGGTCTATATATGTCTGAAAGCATATCTGCCAGTCGCCAAAGAGTACATACTGAGGACCTTCGCCATAGTTCTTGTATTTCCACTTGGCAGGGTCAATCTCTGAAGCCCCTTGGAAGAAGTTTCGCTCACCCCATTGTTGGGAGTATTTGCGCCACCTGTCGGCTGTCTCGCGTTCCTTCTCGTCTGCACTCTCATTGAAGAGAAAATATGCCTCCATATTGCCCGTATGATAGACAGCAGGGTCCCAGAAAGCACGGTCGCGATTTGCAGGATGATGTTTCTGCCAACTATTATTGACATTTGCAATTATAGCCTTCACCTCTTCCGGCTTCCAGTTCCTGGCAGACACACTACCCCATGCCAGAAGCATTACGGCTATCATCAATACGGTCTTTCTCATACTTTTTATAGGTCAGTTTCTGAATGGTTTTAATTGGCTAAAGCCTAAACTCAAAGGGCTAAAGTCTTTTTACCTTTTTGCCTTCTGTCTTTAGCCATTACTTTTGCAAAGATAATAAAATCCCATGATTTATCCAAAACTTATAACTATTGTTTCCTTTTTTTATGCTAAAAAAAACGAAAACATCGGAAAAATACATTTCCATGTTGGATAATTCAAAAAAAAAGTGTAATTTTGCATCCTAAAATTGTGGGCAATAGACAAATGGCTTAAGGCTAAAGACAAATGACAAAAGCCTTTCGACCTTAGTCCTTCGACTATAGCCCCTCAAAAAACAGACGTAAATAACAATAAAATAATCAATCAAAAAAAAATGGCAGAAGACGTTTTTAAGAAAATCGTAAGTCACTGTAAGGAGTATGGTTTCGTATTCCCTTCAAGTGAGATTTACGATGGTCTTGGCGCAGTTTACGACTACGCTCAGAATGGTGTGGAGATGAAGAACAACATCAAGCAGTATTGGTGGCAGTCAATGGTTCTCCTTCACGACAATATCGTAGGTATCGACTCAAGCATTTTCATGCACCCAACTATCTGGAAGGCATCAGGTCACGTTGATGCTTTCAACGACCCTCTCATCGACAACCGCGACTCAAAGAAGCGCTACCGTGCCGACGTCCTCATCGAGGAGCAGATGGCAAAGTACGAGGATAAGATCGCAAAGGAGATTGCAAAGGCTCAGAAGAAGTTCGGTGACAGCTTTGACGAGGCTCAGTTCCGCCAGACCAACGCTCGCGTCCTTGAGAACCAGAAGAAGTATGACGACCTTCATGCACGTTATCATGAAGCTATGCAGGGACCAGACCTTGAGGCCCTGAAGCAGATTATCATCGATGAGGAGATTGTATGTCCTATCTCTGGCACAAAGAACTGGACAGACGTTCGTCAGTTCAACCTTATGTTTGCTACCGAGATGGGTGCAAGTGCAGAGGGTTCAATGAAGGTATATCTCCGTCCTGAGACAGCACAGGGTATCTTCGTTAACTACCTCAACGTACAGAAGACCGGCCGTATGAAGATTCCTTTCGGTATCGCCCAGATCGGTAAGGCTTTCCGTAACGAGATCGTTGCACGTCAGTTCATCTTCCGTATGCGTGAGTTCGAGCAGATGGAGATGCAGTTCTTCATCAAGCCAGGTACAGAGCTTGACTGGTTCGCAAAGTGGAAGGAAACACGTATGAAGTGGCATCAGAACCTTGGCTTCGGTGCAGAGAACTACCGTTTCCACGACCACGACAAGCTTGCTCACTATGCAAATGCTGCTACTGATATCGAGTTCCGCATGCCATTCGGCTTCAAGGAGGTTGAGGGTATCCACTCTCGTACCAACTTCGACCTTAGCCAGCACGCTAAGTTCTCTGGCAAGAAGATTGAGTACTTCGATCCAGAGGAGAACACATCATACACTCCATACGTTATCGAGACCTCTATCGGTGTTGACCGTATGTTCCTCTCTATCATGTGCCACTCTTACGAGGAGGAGAAGCTTGAGAATGGTGAGACACGTACTGTGCTCCATCTCCCAGCAGCCCTCGCTCCAGTTAAGCTCGCTATCTTCCCTCTCACAAAGAAGGACGGTCTGCCAGAGAAGGCTCGTGAGATTCAGGATCAGCTGAAGTTCCACTTCAACTGTAAGTACGAGGAGAAGGATCAGATTGGTAAGCGTTACCGCCGTCAGGATGCCATCGGTACTCCTTTCTGCGTAACAGTCGATCACCAGACTCTCGAGGACAACACCGTAACTCTCCGTTACCGTGACTCTATGGAGCAGAAGCGTGTAGCAATCTCTGAGCTTCAGGGCATCATCGAGGATCAGGTTTCTATCACTTCACTTCTTAAGAAACTTCAGTAATGAGTATCAAGAATATTATTGCCGGCAGTATTTCTGCTGCCGGCAAATATTTTCTCTTCCTCATGGCTTTCGCAGGAGTCATCAGTATGACTTCATGTAGCGAGAGCGATGATACAGAAGACGAATTCGAGAACTGGCAAGATCGTAACGACAAGTATTTCAATGACATCTACTCTCAGGCAGAGACAGCAATCAAGTCTGGTGACGACAGTTGGAAGATTATCCGTGTCTATTCAAAGGACTCTCTTGCTGCTAAAGCTAAGAGTGACTTCATTGTCGTTCACGTAGAGACAGAGGGAACAGGCACGAAAAGCCCTATCTTGACAGATAGTGTTCGCGTTCATTACAGAGGCAGACTAATCCCAAGCACCAGCTATGCGGATGGTTATCAGTTTGATTCTTCATGGACAGGCGATTACAACTTGAAGACGATGATTCCAACGAAATTCAAAGTTGGGCCAACATATACCAATGGCAACATGGTCGGAGTTGTGACCGGTTTTGCCACAGCCTTGATGAATATGCATACAGGCGACCGCTGGACGGTTTACATACCATATGCCCTCGGCTATGGCGTTACGACCTCATCAAGGTCTTCAGGCTCTGTTATACCAGGATATAGCACTCTGAGATTCGACCTGACTCTCGTTGACTTTGTTCATGTAGGAGAGAAATTCCCTCTGTTCCAGTAAGGATTTATTTGAAATACAACACAAAGAACTGTTGTAAAGAGAATATAGGAAAACGGATTTATCCGATTTATCTGAAAACAATTTACGAATTAGCAATCAGATAATCAGATGAATCCGTTTCCTTTTTTATTACCCACACATAAGAAACACATCTTCAAAACTTTTTGGGATAACCGAAATATATTCGCTGTAATTTCGAAGATCAGCCTTTGTACCATCACCGCCCCAATACTATTTCTTCGCTCCGGAATCGAAGGAATAGCGAAGGCAGAACGAAGGATGATCGAACAACGAACGAAGGAGTATCGAATAATAACCGAAATATGAGATTATTTCTTTGCCAACTTACTCCACATCCAGATTCCGTAGAAGGTGTTGATGAGATAGACAGAGTATTTCGCAACGGTCATAAATGAGAACTCAGAATCGGACATCAGCCACATGGTGATGTATGAGATATTGATGACAAGCCACATATACCACTGCTCTACGAATGCCTTTACGGAGATATAGAGGGTGACGATGCTGAGAACCGTAGTGAAGGCGTCAAGCCAGAGCTGAGCCTCTTGGTCGTAATCCATCTTCAAGGTTTTGAACTGCATATCAGGCAGGATGCCGTGGAGCGTGTCAATCATCCAAGGACCGAACGACTTGAGGAAGATGCCGAGCAGAACAGTCATGATAGCAACGGTGATGAATGTTAGCCCGCGCTGCTTCCAAGTCATATAGCGGGTCTTTACGCGGTTGGTATGGTCGCCAAGCTCACGCTTACGCCAGCTCTTCCACCCGACGAACTGCATAGGGAGATTCCAGAAGATACGCTGAAGGAAATCGCCATACATGTGGGTATAGAAACAGATAATGATATGCAGAAAGCCTTCAAGCATTCCGAATATCCAATTGGCGAGAGAACCTTTTGCACCCAGTACGACACAGAACACGCCAAGTACAGCAGAAATTGCTGCAATACAATTCTGCCAACTGAATTCGCCCTTAATAAAGAAGGAAGACAAGGCCAGCAGCATGATGCAGGCCATGAGTACAATCTCAAATGCATTGAGTGTGGTAATACTCTTCTTTACCACCTCAGAACCGTTTTTTATTTTCATTTCGAGCGCAAAATTACACATTATTCCCTAAAAATGGAAAGAATATAAGCATAAAATTCGGATATTTCATATTTTTTTTGTATTTTTGCAGTCTAAAATCAATAGAAAAACGGTAAAATTTCGAACGCAAAGACGCTAAGTCGCAAAGTTCATATTACCTCTGTGTCTTTGCGTCTTTGCGTTCAACAAAAAAGATACCGCGCTAAATGCTTTTCTAAACACATGGACGAGATAATAAACGACAACCTGAACGAAAACGAAAGTGTCAGCACCAACGAGAGTGAAAGCGTTGGTGTTGTGAGTTCCAACCGTTTCGATGCTTCTGTGGTACATCACCTTAGTGGTATGTATCAGAGTTGGTTTCTGGATTACGCCTCATACGTAATCCTTGAACGTGCCGTGCCTCATATTGAGGACGGTCTGAAGCCTGTACAGCGTCGTATCCTGCACTCAATGAAGCGTATGGATGACGGACGTTTCAATAAGGTTGCGAATATCGTCGGCCATACCATGCAGTTCCACCCTCACGGTGACGCTTCCATAGGTGATGCTCTTGTTCAGTTGGGACAGAAAGACCTTCTCATCGACACTCAGGGTAACTGGGGAAACATCCTCACTGGCTCAAGTGCCGCTGCCCCACGTTATATTGAGGCACGACTCAGTAAGTTCGCCCTTGAGACCGTCTTTAACCCAAAGACAACCGACTGGCAGCTGTCATACGATGGTCGTAACAAGGAGCCTATCACCTTGCCGGTAAAGTTCCCTCTGCTTCTTGCACAGGGCGTGGAAGGTATTGCCGTAGGTCTTAACTCAAAGATCCTGCCACATAACTTCTGCGAGATATGTGATGCAGCAATAGCATATCTGCGTGGTGAAGAGTTCCATCTGTACCCAGACTTCCCTACTGGCGGTTCAATAGACGTGTCAAAGTATAATGACGGTCAGCGTGGAGGTACGGTAAAGGTTCGTGCAAAGATAGAAAAGCTTGACAACAAGACACTCGTAATACGCGATATTCCATTCTCACGCACATCAGAGTCGCTTATCGATTCTATCACCCGTGCGGTGGAGAAAGGCAAGGTAAAGGTACGTAAAGTAGAAGACCTTACTGCTGCTAACGTGGAGATTCTCGTTCATCTCACTCCTGGTGTTTCATCAGACAAGACATTGGACGCACTCTATATCTTCACCGATTGTGAGGTTAGCATATCACCAAACTGCTGTGTCATCAAGGACAGAAAGCCACAGTTCCTTACCATTAGCGATTTGCTTCGTGCAAGCACAGACCAGACTCTCAACCTTCTGAAACGCGAGTTGGAGATTCGCAGGGGCGAGTTACTTGAGCAGTTGTTCTTCGTTTCTCTGGAGAAGATTTTCATTGAAGAGCGCATCTATAAGGATAAGAAATTCGAGAATGCCACAAGTGTGGATAGCATCTGTGAGCATATCGACGAACGCCTGACACCATTCTATCACCTCTTTGTTCGTGAGGTAAGGAAGGAAGACATTCTCCGTCTTCTCGAAATTAAGATGCAGCGCATTGCCAAGTTCTCAAAGGACAAGGCTGACGAGCTGATGGCAAAGATTCAGGCTGAGATTGAGGAGATAGAGCGCGATTTGAACCGCATGGTAGATGTAACGTGCGAGTGGTTCGAGCATCTGAAGGAGAAGTATGGTGCAGAGCATCCACGCCTTACAGAGGTACGTTCTTTCGATACTATCGAGGCAACGAAGGTGGCTGAGGCAAACCAGAAACTGTATATCAACCGTGCAGAGGGATTCATCGGTACAGGACTGAAGAAAGACGAATTCGTGTGCAACTGTTCTGACATTGACGATATCATCCTCTTCTACAAGGACGGTAAGTATAAGGTCATCCGTGTTGCGGATAAGATATTCGTTGGCAAGAACATTATCCATGTGCAGGTATGGAAGAAGAACGACCTTCGTACGACATACAACATGGTATATCGCGACGGCAAGCAGGGCAACTACTACGTGAAGAGATTCAACGTGACAGGTATGACACGCGATAAGGAGTACGACCTCACAATGGGTACGGCAGGCTCAAAGGTTCATTACTTCACAGCCAATCCGAATGGTGAGGCTGAGGTTATCAAGGTTACTCTTGAGCCAAACGTGAAACTGAAGAAGATTTTCATCGACTATGACTTCTCTACCCTCGCTGTAAAGGGAAGAGCATCACGTGGTAATCTCTTGACAAAGAACACTATACATAGGATTTCGCTCAAGTCACATGGTCACTCTACATTGGGCGGTCAGAAGGTATGGTATGACCCTGACGTGAACCGTTTGAACCATACAGAGCACGGACAACTGCTTGGCGAGTTTACTGACGATGATCAGATACTCGTAATACTGAGCGATGGCGATTTCTATGTCACCACTCCGAATGTGGATAACCACTTCGAGCAGAATGTGAAGCGTATTGAGAAGTTTGATCCTGACAAGGTTTACACTTGTGTTCTTTTCGACAAGGACAATAAGAACCTTCCATATATTAAGCGTTTCAAGCTCGATAAGGCGACAAAGAACCACCATAACTACCTGGGCAACCCACAGTCAGAGGAGGTTCTGTTGACCGATACCGTTTATCCTCGTCTTCTCGTTACATTCGGTGGTGCTGATGCTTTCCGTCCACAGATGGAGATTGATGCAGAGCAGTTTATCGGCATCAAGGGATATGACGCTCGCGGAAAGAGACTCGCCACATGGGAGGTTGCCAAGATTGAGGAGCTTGAGCCACTTCGTTTCCCAGATCCAACGGATGATAGCTCTGACGATAATGAAGAGGATAAGGAAGAGAATCTTGATCCAGACGCAGATAAGAGCGAGCAGCAGGTACGTGATGAACTCACCGGACAGACGTCATTAGACTTCGGTGACGAATAGATAGATTCATGTACAATCAACCATGTACAATGTACAATTTCCCCTACATGCGCACGTTCCTTATTATAATAGTAATATTATTTGCTTCCTATGCCCAAGCACAGGAGAAACCTATTATTGACATTTTACTACCTCTTGAAAGGATGACTAATGAATATGACATCATTAGTACTCGTCAGATAGAAAAAAGCACAACCTTTGCAATAGGCAATATAAACAGATTGGACACTTATCTTTCGCAAGAAGAATATAATGGTACAGAGTTTCGTTTTATTTCAGACTTGTACAAAATAAGACTCGACATATGGGACCTGAATTTCACCCATGAGGGTGCCATCGACTACACACACAATAGAGTTGACAATGCAAACACCTTGGCTGGTCATTATGATTTTGCATTCTCTATGCTGAAAGCTATAGAACACAGAAACAAATATAGTTTTCATGCAGGATTCATGACTGACCTTTATACTGGTTTTGCATATAACATGCGTAATACTGCGAATAATCCAGCACAGGGATATGCATCACTTTCTATTGGAGGAGCAATAAAAGCCCACTATGATTTATTAATCAGGCATAAAATACTTAAAATAAACTATGAAGCACGTTTGCCATTTGTCGGCATAATGTTCTCACCAGCATACGGACAGTCATATTACGAGTTGTTCAACAACGGGAACTATGATAATAATATTGTGGTGACATCAATAGCCATACCGCAGTACAGGCATCAGCTATCCATAGACTATCCGATAAACAATCAGACATATATCCGTATAGGTTATCTTGGTGATTATCGTCAAAGCAAACCAAACGAGCTCAAGCAGCATACATACACCAATTCCTTCCTTATCGGGTTTGTATTAAGGAAATGAAACACATGTACAAGGAAATGAAACACCTAAGCATACTGTCCCTACTCATCATTCAACTCTTCACATTCACATCATGTGTGGAGGAGGAAGAATATGCCAATACCCCGACAGGAAACTTCGAGGCTCTATGGCGTATAATGGATGAGCATTACTGTTTCTTCGATCTGAAGCAGAAGGAATTAGGTGTTGACTGGAATAATGTCCATGCAAGATATGCGTCACAGGTATCAGACAAGATGACTAGTGATCAGCTCTTTGAGTTCCTAAGCAACATGATAGGGGAGCTGAAAGACGGACACGTGAACCTATCCGCATCATTCGACTATGGAAGAAACTGGTCATGGAAGGAAGACTATCCTACCAATTTCTCAGACACTATCCAGAGGAAATATCTTGGTACAGACTATAAGATAGCCTGCGGATTGAAATACAGGATCCTTGAAAACAACATAGGATACATCTATTGCGGAACGTTCGAAAACTCATTCGGAGCAGGAAATCTTGACGAGATTCTGCTATATCTCGCTCCTTGCAATTCACTTATCATTGACGTACGAAACAATGGTGGTGGAATGATAACATCAGCCCAAACTCTTGCCGCTCGATTTACGAACGAAAATGTACTGGTCGGATATATGCAGCACAAGACAGGCACAGCGCACAATAGTTTTTCAGAATTAAACGCACAATATCTGGAACCAGCAAAGGGAATCAGATGGCAAAAGAAGGTCTGCGTACTTACAAACCGCTCGACCTATAGTGCCGCAAACGAGTTTGTGAAATACATGAAAACTCTTGGTGCAACCATCATAGGCGACAAGACTGGAGGAGGTGCAGGAATGCCATTCTCAAGTGAACTGCCTAATGGATGGGGAGTGCGTTTCTCTGCATGCCCTATGTATGACAGCCAACATAACAGTACGGAATTCGGCATCGAGCCAACGATAAAAGTTGACATCCAGAGCTCGGATTTCCAGAAACAAGTCGATACAATAATCGAAACTGCATTTTCAATCAATTAAAGTCGGGTGATTCCGAAATAAAATAAGGCTTCGCAAAAAGTCCCAAAAACGTTAGCACTCCTTTGGCAAAAAAGACATTTGGATTTATTCCAATGCGATTCCCATTTCTATCTGGATTATCATTGCATTTTCCGATGTCTATTCATAGTCAAAAACGAATTTCAAGAATGGGACATTCTGCCTTCGTTCTGCCTTCGCTATGCCTTCGTTCTACCTTCGCTTCCTACAATAATGGAGAAACAACATTATAACTATGGCATAAGGACAGAAAAAAGTATGACAAACATGATACTTTAGAACAACTATAATACCCTACTTTTTTTAACATTACGGGAAAAGCGATTTCAAGATGTCCTGTATAGACAATTTTGACGATTATTTACCACTAAATACGCGCATATATATTAACAGAATAATTGCAAAACACGCATAATTTGTTAATAAAAGTTAAACACAAGAATATTTTGGTCAAATTACTTGTAGGAAATCAATTTATTTTATTACCTTTGCCACAGATATGATAAATATAGTATAAGTAGATGTATAATCGATAAGTAAATACTATTGTTGCGTCTGTGGCGAAATTGGTAGACGCGCTAGACTTAGGATCTAGTGTCTTACGATGTGCAGGTTCGAGTCCTGTCAGACGCACTAACAGAGTATAAAGAGTATAATTGAATAAAAGTACTAACATAATCAATAGAAAAGACATGAAAAAGTTTTTATTTATTGCTGTTCTGTGTCTGTCAGCAGTATTATCTGTAAACGCACAGGTAGAGTTCAAGTTAACATCAGATGGAACATTCCATATGAGGGACGGTCGAAACTTCGCAGTTGTACCTTTCGACAAGAAGACTGCGCACGAAATTTATACAGCACTCTTCACAAACGCATCTGAGGTGTTTAGAGACCCTAAGCAGAAGGTCATCATTACAATTGATGGTGCTTCTATTAATATTCGTGCATACGACCCTAAGTTGACTTACGCAAAGGAAGGTGAGTATCTTGGAACTTACTACAACCTTAACTTCGAGGTAAAGGACGGTAAGGTAAAGGTTGACGCTCCTATCGTGGACGAGAACCTTACAAGATCTAAGGATGGTGTACGTGACAAGGACTTCTCTAAGCTTGTTCGTTCATGGTATCAGGAGGCTACTCTCCAGGCTAGGTATGCCGATCAGGCTGCTTATACCGAGCAGGAGTTCAATGCAATCATCAATGGTATCCTCACTGGTAACTACATGATTGACAGCTCTGATAACTGGTAATCGAGTTCTAACTTTAGACATAATAAAGTTGTCAACCGCAAGGTTGGCAACTTTTTTTTATGCTTTAACGTAAAAAATGCGAAAGTAAACAAGTATTCTCATTTTTTTTCAGTAAATTTGCAGTCATAAATCTATAAATAATGAATAAAAGCAACTTAACCGAGAAATGGAGCGAGAACGTAATCATCGTAGATGGTGACTACGTTGATTCTGTTGCTTTCAACCTCATAGTAAACTTTGAGCGAATGATAGGCCGTCATATACCAGAGGCAGACCTTGCACACTGGCTTGACTGCATAGCACTCGACGGAGGAGTTAAGGGAGAATCAGAAACTTCGGTCATCTTCATTCACGACAAAGAGAAGGAAGGAATGAAGAACTTCCGTCCCTCACAATACGAAGAAGACATGAACGGCAAGGCTTTTCGCGACAATCTTGGAGAGTTCACCATGAGTAGCTTCCCTGTGGAAAAGGTTGTTAGCAAGGATGACTTCATCATTGACATTGTAAAGACAGCATCCAACCATAAGGACGTGAAGCGTGTGATGATTATTGCCGACTGCGATGACGGCACTATGGTGGATTATCTTCGTCATGCCCTAAAGGATGTTGACGACGAGAAGAGAATTACCGTATTCGGAATGCAACCGCTTGCGGGAGGAAACTTCAGGCAAGAGATACTCGGATACTCGTTGATGTCAGCACTCGGTATCAAGAGCGAAGAAATTAAGGCAAATTGAAAGTTGAAAATTGTAAACTGAAAATTATAAATAAAAAAGATATGAACGGAAGAGTTTTAGTAATCGGTGCCGGTGGCGTTGCTACCGTAGCTATCGTGAAGATGGCAATGAATAGTGACATCTTCAAGGAGATTAAGATCGCAAGCCGCACAAAGGCAAAGTGTGATAACATCGTGAAGTACATCAACGAGAAGTTGCCAAACTGCAAGGCGGTTCTCTCAACAGCAAAGGTAGATGCTGACGATGTAGAGCAGTTGAAGGCTCTCATGAGCGACTACAAGCCAGAGATTGTTGTAAACCTCGCTTTGCCTTATCAGGATCTCACTATCATGGACGCATGTCTTGCTTGTGGCTGTAACTATCTTGATACAGCCAACTACGAGCCAAAGGACGAGGCACACTTCGAGTATTCTTGGCAGTGGGCTTACCGTGAGCGTTTCGAGAAGGCTGGTCTCTGCGCTATCCTCGGTTGCGGTTTCGACCCAGGTGTTACAAGCATCTACACAGCATACGCAGCAAAGCATCACTTTGACGAGATTCAGTATCTTGACATCGTTGACTGTAATGCCGGTAATCACCATAAGGCATTCGCTACAAACTTCAATCCAGAGATCAATATCCGCGAGATTACCCAGAAAGGTCTGTACTACGAGAACGGCAAGTACATCGAGACAGAGCCAATGGAGATTCACAAACCTCTCACCTACCCTAACATCGGTCCTCGCGAGTCATACCTCCTCCACCATGAGGAAATAGAGTCACTCGTTATCAACTACCCAACGATTAAGCGTGCCCGTTTCTGGATGACATTCGGTCAGCAGTACCTCACATATCTCGACGTTATCCAGAACATCGGCATGTCACGTATCGACGAGGTTGAGTACGAGGCACCAAAGGCTGACGGAACAGGCGTTGAGAAGGTAAAGATTGTTCCTCTTCAGTTCCTCAAGGCAGTTCTTCCAAACCCACAGGAGCTTGGTGAGAACTATGAGGGCGAGACTTCTATCGGTTGCCGTATCCGCGGTCTGAAGGATGGCAAGGAACAGACATACTACGTCTATAACAATTGCAAGCATCAGGACGCATACCAAGAGACAGGAATGCAGGGTGTAAGCTATACAACAGGTGTTCCTGCTATGATTGGTGCAATGATGTTCCTCAAGGGCATATGGTCAAAGCCAGGCGTTCACAACGTTGAGGAGTTCGATCCAGATCCATTCATGGAGCAGCTCAACACCCAGGGTCTCCCTTGGCATGAGATCTTTAATGAGGATCTTGAACTTGATTAAAAAAGCGGCCTCTCCCCCCGCCCTCCCCCGTAGGGAGGGAGCCGGAAGGCGAAGGAAATAAGTATTTCTAATAAATAACATCGCCAATCCCCATAGTCGAATCGGCTCCCTCCCTACGGGGGAGGGCGGGGGGAGAGGCCATAATTCATAATTGTAAATAATATGGCAAAGAAAGAAAAAGACGAGAAGCCTCTCGATGCAAAAGAGGCAAAGCTGAAGGCATTGCAGGCAGCACTCGGCAAGATAGAGAAAGACTTCGGTAAGGGAAGTATTATGAGACTCGGCGACGACAAGGTGGAGAAGGTGGAAGTCATTCCTACAGGTTCTATCGGTCTTGATATCGCACTCGGCGTAGGCGGCTATCCAAAAGGCCGTATCATCGAGATTTACGGTCCTGAGTCATCTGGTAAGACAACCCTCGCTATCCACGCTATCGCAGAAGCTCAGAAGGCTGGCGGTATCGCAGCAATCATTGACGCAGAGCACGCTTTCGACCGTTTCTATGCAGAGGCTCTCGGTGTGGATGTAGAAAACCTTTTGATCTCACAGCCTGACAATGGTGAGCAGGCACTCGAGATTGCAGACCAACTCATTTCAAGTGCTGCCGTTGACCTCGTTGTCATCGACTCTGTAGCAGCTCTTACTCCAAAGGCTGAAATCGAGGGAACAATGGGTGACAATAAGGTAGGTCTTCAGGCACGTCTTATGTCTCAGGCTTTGCGTAAGCTCACATCAACGATATCAAAGACAAATACAACCTGTATATTCATCAACCAGTTGCGCGAGAAGATTGGTATCTCATTCGGTAACCCAGAGACCACAACCGGCGGTAACGCCCTGAAGTTCTACGCTTCTGTACGTATCGATATCCGTAAGGCTGCAGCCATCAAGGATGGCGACACACAGCTTGGTAACCTTACCAGAGTTAAGGTTGTTAAGAATAAGGTTGCTCCTCCTTTCAGAAAGTGCGAGTTTGATATCATGTACGGACAGGGTATTTCTAAGGTCGGTGAGATTCTCGACTTCGCAATAGAGTACGATATCATCCAGAAGAGCGGCTCATGGCTATCATACGATGGTGCAAAGATTGCTCAAGGACGTGACAAGGGTATTGCCATCCTCAAGGACAACCCAGAGCTTGCAGAGGAAATCGAGGCAAAGGTTCGTAAAGTTCTCGCAGAGAACAACGGGCAGATGCCAGAGAAGAGTTCTTCAAAGGCAGAAGCTTCATCTGAAGAGGCTGAGTAAAGTTTTTTTAACGCACCTCTGGTGCTTGAACTGACAATAATTACCAATCTTACCAATCTTGTTCCAATAAAATGACATTTATATATTTATGGCTAAAGATTGGTAAGATTGGTAATTTTTGTCAGTTAAAAGCAGTTTACTGCTTACATTAAAAGCACGAACTAAATTCCCACTTTATCCCCACATATGACAAACATAAAACACATAATCCTCAGTTCATCCCTCCTTATGCTTAACGGCATGGCAGCAATGGCTCAGGGTGATGGCGGCATTTCCCCAGAGATGCTTGCCAAGATTCAGCAGACTCGTCCGCAAGGTAATGCGGAGAAGGCTCTTGTCAATGCTATGGCGACAATGAGCATCAACGACCTTGCAAAGAATGCAGCCAAGCAGGGAAAGATAGATACAAAGTTCAGTATCGAGACTCCAAAGCAGAATATCCATAACCAGAAATCATCAGGACGTTGTTGGATGTTCTCAAGTATGAACGTACTCCGTTCACGCTTCGCACTCGAACACAAGGACACACTCGCCGTGGAGTATTCACAGGACTATCTCTTCTTCTACGACCAATTGGAAAAGGCGAATCTCTTCCTACAAGGCGTTATCGAGACAGCATCAAAGCCAATGGACGATTCCGATGTAAAGTTCTTCTTCCGCTCCCCGCTCAGCGACGGCGGTACGTTCTGCGGCATAATAGACCTTACAAAGAAATACGGTCTTGTGCCTATGTCTGTACGTCCTGAGACATATCAGGCAGAGAACACTCGTCTGATGTCAAATATCATCGAGACAAAACTGCGCGAATACGGTCTAGAATTGCGTTCTATGGTTGCTGCAAAGAAAAAGACAGCAGCCATAAACAGCCGTAAGACGGAGATGCTCGCAGAGGTGTATCGAATCCTCTCCATGACTCTTGGCGAGCCAGTCAAGGAGTTCAAATACGCTCATCGCGACAAGAGCGGAAACATCAAGGGCGAGGAGAAGACATACACTCCTATGGAGTTCTATAAGGAGACCGTTAAAGAGCCGATAGAAGACACCTTCATCATGCTCATGAACGACCCACGACACCCTTATTATAAGGTGTATGAGGTAGAATACGACCGCCACACATACGACGGTCATAACTGGCGATATATCAACCTCCCTATCGAGGATATCGAGTCTATCGCCATTGCATCCCTGAAGGACGGCCGTAAGATGTACAGTTCGTATGACCTCCCACAGATGGATAGGAGCCGCGGATATATGGATCTCAACCTCTGGGACTACTCTACCCTCTTCGGTTTACAGTTCCCAATGACAAAGGCAGAGCGCATCTCTACATTCGAGAGTATGTCTGCACACGCCATGACTCTTACCGCCGTTGACCTCGACAAGGACGGCAAACCAAAGAAATGGAAGGTAGAGAACAGTTGGGGAGAAGGTTCTGGACAGCAAGGCTACGCTATCATGACCGAGGACTGGTTCAAGGAGTATATGTTCCGCCTCGTCGTTGACAAGAAATACGTTCCAGAGAACATTCTCAAGATAAAGGACGAGAAGCCGACTATGATTCCGTATGACGATCCGTTGTTTAAAGTAGAAGAATAGCCCAATAGAAGCCTAACCAAGCCTTCCCAAAGGGAAGGATGTTTGATAGTAATAAACGCTCAATTTTTAGGCGAATAATTGTATTGAACATCCTTCCCTTTGGGAAGGCTTGGTTAGGCTTAAAATAGCACCATGAAAACTTGCATATCTCACGATTTTTGTGTATCTTTGTAGTGTGAAAGAAGAAATTTTACTACCTCTACAATAGAAAGAAAACAAACGTATGAAACAAGCAAGATATATCATAATTCTCATTATATCAATATTCTGCGCCAATATTTCTTTGGCACAGGAAAAGACGGAGCTTCAACAGGTTATCGACTCTGTTGAGCAAATCCGCTATATCACCTTCACAAACAATGACGGTTGGGGAGGAATGCCACATGGCTGGGAATTACAAGAAAAACTGAAAGCACTTGCCACAGACGATGACCTTGCACGCATTGTTCAGGAATCAAAAAGCGCACAGGCAAGAGTCTTTGCCTATACCGTACTCTTGGAAAAGAAAAGCGACAAATGCTTTGACCTACTCAAGAATATGATAACTGATGACAGTAAATTTGGATATAGAGGATATGATGTTTGCTACAATGAACGGATTAACGACGTTGTAATTTCTTGGTCCATTAGGGCAGGAATTCTTGACAGCACACAGATTGCCTATATTGATTCTGTTGTCATCTTTACTCCCAACTTCCCAGAATGTTCATACATCTATGAAGCTCTTGAAAGAGCTGTCCCCAAACCCGAATACTATGACCGTATCTGTCAGATATTCAATGAAGGGCATTGGGGCGCACTTGAATATATTGCCATCTACCATAAAGAAGAAGACATCGACAAGATAATCAATACACTAAACGAATACAAAATAAAGACATACGCATGGGAATGGGACTCTTACGAAGATACATTAGAATCCCAAGGCGAAGAAGAAGCAGAAAAAATCAAGCCTAAACATCCACGTCAAGAGAATCATTCAGAATATGCCATTAACGCAATAGCGCAATGGTCACACCCAGCATTTATCCCGACATTAGATAAATATATAAAGTACCAATATCTATCTGACAAAAAACATTATTTAAGTGATGCTTGGAGGATAATGTACATATTGATGAACTACGACAACGACTGGGCATACAAAATCATGGAGCGATATCTTAAGCATCCCATGACTGAAGAATATACGGAACAATTTGCCGGTGTTTATCAAAATCACGAAAACAAGGAACGTTTCACACCTCTTTTTAAGAAATACTGCCACCAAAGTAATATAGTATTAGTTGTTTCTTCTAACCAAGAAGGGAGAAACGACAGCATATACTATACTCTTGACATAGCCCAAAAAGAAGCTACCGTAACTTCTGATGGAACAGGGTACATTTCCAATTATTCTGGCAATATCGTCATACCATCTACAATAACATACAATGACATCACGTACACCGTTACAAGCATTGGTGAAAAGGCATTCTATCAAGCTCAAGAAATCGACTCCGTAACAATGCCAAACACCATAACAAGTATTGGTGAAGAAGCATTTTCCTGGTGCCATTCCCTTAAATCGATTAAACTATCAGAGTCTCTTACAAGTATTGCTGATGGTGCATTCTCTGCTTGTGAAAGCCTCTCCTCTATCACATTTCCAAAGACACTTACATCGATTGGCGACAAAGCATTCTATAGTTGCTTTTCACTTAGCTCAATCATAATACCTCGCTCAGTGACAAACATTGCGGGCGGAGCGTTCATGTTCAGTCCTATAACATCCATTGTAGTGGATAAGGACAACCCTATATATGATAGCCGAAACAACTGCAACGCAATAATCGAAACAAAGACAAACAAACTGATTATGGGGTGTGCAACAACAATAATTCCCAACAATGTAACAAGCATTGGAGATATGGCTTTCCATGGATGTGACAGTATCAGGACACTCGCAATTCCCGAATCAGTAACGGAAATCGGAGAGAACGCTTTTACTTATTGTAACAACATTACTTCAATCACACTTCCCAATACTATCAAAAGTATTGGAGCATCTGCATTTCAAGGATGTAGAGGATTACAATCCATAAACATTCCTCTGGGAGTAAAACGCATTGAAAAAGAGACTTTTCAAGAATGCATAAAGCTCACAAATATAACCATTCCCAATTCCGTCACAAGCATCGGAGAAGAAGCATTTGGGGCATGTCAGAGTCTTACTTCTGTACATATCGGCAAATCCTTAGCCACTTTTGAAAACAATATGTTTTATAACTGTGACACTATTATTTCTATCTTTGTTGATAAGGATAATCCTTATTTTGACAGTAGAAACGATTGTAATGCCATCATCAACAAGAAGACAAACGAGCTTGTCTTAGGCTTTAACACCACCATAATCCCTAATACAGTAACGAGGATTAAGGATCATGCATTCATGTATTGCAATGAACTAAAGACTATTGTCATCCCAGAGTCTGTAAAACATATTGGGGAAAGCGCCTTCTATGATTGCAGAAACCTGGAATCAGTTACGCTTCCCTCATCATTGAAAACTATTGGCGAAGATGCTTTTTTAGGCTGTATAAAACTAAAAAATATCACAACATTCTCAAAGACACCGCAAAAAATAGGTGACTCTGTTTTCCCAAGACGCGAAGCGCAAAGAGATGAAGATGGGATTTACTGCAAATATACAAAGAAAGTGATATTCATTCACGTGCCAAAAGGATGTAAGGATGAATACTTAAAAGCAAACATCTGGAAAGAGTTTACAATAACTGAGGATGCAGAAATTATAAATGAAAAGTGAAAAATGAAAAATACAAATTACACTTTTCTGGTAAAGACCATACGCGCAAATACTAACCTGTATTTTTCATTTTTCACTTTTCATTTACAAAATCATCATTTTCTCAAGACTATGAGAAAATGATGGTTTTGTTATGATATGTGAGAATCTTCCTTTCGATATGCTTCTTAACTGCGCGTGAGAGGACAATCTTCTCGAGGTCCTTACCCTTGAGAACAAGAGTCTCAGGAGTGTCCTTATGAGTGATGCGTACAACATCCTGCTCAATGATAGGACCTGCATCAAGCTCAGAAGTAACGTAGTGGCTTGTAGCACCGATGATCTTCACACCACGCTGATAAGCCTGATGGTATGGCTTGGCACCAATGAATGCAGGAAGGAATGAGTGATGGATATTGATAATCTTATGAGGATAGCGCTTTATCATGTCCTCTGAGATAATCTGCATATAGCGGGCAAGAACGATGAATGAGATACGCTCCTTCTTCAGAAGTTCCATCTCTGCCTTCTCCACCTCCTGCTTGTTTGACCAGTCTTTCTTGATTGACCATACATAGTAAGGAATGCCAAACTGATCTGCCACGTAGCGAAGGTCCTCGTGATTGCTGACGATACATGGAATCTCAACGTCAAGCTCACCAGCCTTATAGCGTGCAAGAAGGTCGTAGAGACAATGGCTCATCTTACTTACGAACAGAGCCATGCGAGGCTTCACATAGTTGAAATAGATGTCGAACTCCATCTCATATCGTGAACCGTACAATGTCTCAATATACTCCTCTATCTTCTCAGAAGGAATAGAGAACTCGGCAAGCTCCCACTCCACACGCATGAAGAAACGGCCGTCAACCTTATCCACATACTGGTCAAGGTAAACGATGTTACCGTGATTGTCGGTAATGAACTTGGTGATATCCGTGATAATACCCAGCTGATCCGGGCAATGTAGCAATAATATAGCAGTCTGTTGCATTTCCACTATTTACAATTTTGTATTTACAATTTACATTAATCTCCGCAAGTTTATAACTTGCTCCGTTTAGGAGTACAAGAAGTACAAGGAGTAACTCTCCTAAAGTCGCTTAAGTAGTACAAGACGATAGTATTTATCGCGTTTTTGGAACGTCAAGACATTCATCTTGTACTCCTTGAACTTCTCGTACTCCTTATTACTCCTAACAAGTGTAGCTTGCGGAACTTGAGCTATTCACTTTCTTTAGAAATGCAAAAGTACAAAATTTTCAGCAAAACTGCAAGTTTTAGTTATTATATATCTCATTTTTCAAAGTTTTTTCATAACTTTGCACTCATAAATTAGAAATGTGCGCCAGCCTTTAGGGCTGACACGCACTATTTATTTCGTGCGAGGATGCTTTGCACGTTGCACTCATAATCATCAAACGCGAAGACGCAAAGACACAGAGTTTTTATATTCTTTGCGACTCAGCGGCTTTGCGTTCGATAAAAAAAGAATCTTTACTATTCTGCTTCTTAGCGTTTAAAATTCTACTGTAAATACTAAAACCACTTTTAATGGATATGAAAAAATTATACTTATTTATGCTAACAGCCGGACTGTCGGTCTCGGCTATGGCACAGGAAAAATTCGAGTTGGGCAAGCCTAATAATGACAACTACAGATACTTGGATGAGTATCATGCCCTAAAGGAGTATATCGATTACTCCCAATACCCAAACTTCAAACTCGGCGTTGGAACTACCGTAAACGACTATCTCAACAACTCTTTAGTTAAGAATCTGACAAACAAGAACTTTACGGAGACTGTTGCTGGCAATGCCATGAAGATGGCAAGTTGTGTGGATGGCAATGGTAACATGAACTTCACCACGGTGAAGAACTATGTGAATGCTGCGACAAAGGCTGGTCTAAATGTCTATGGCCACACCCTTGCATGGCACTCACAACAGCCTACTGGTTGGCTTAGAGCTCTCCTTGCCGATAAGGCAGCACCAGAGCTTACCGATGGCGATGTAGAAATAGTGACAGTAGCTGCAAGTAAGGACTTCCGCAAGACGCAGAGCGTGGGGTGGAAGGATGATGAAACTAAAAATGGGTTTAAGATCACATTTGATGCTACTGACGGTCTACACGTAAATGCGACAAAGTCATGCGCATACGAAGTGCAGTTTGTTGGTATGTCCGACATCATCCTCACAAAAGGCAAGACCTACAAGATGACCATGACCGTTAAGGGCTCTAAGGCAGGAAAGGTTACCGGTCGTCTCGGAGACTGGAGCACAGGTGCAAGCATCAACGTTCCATTTACCACAGAATGGAAGGATGTGGAAATAAACATCAAGCCAACTATGGTTAGTAGCTTCATGCTTCTGCAGGTTCCTAACTACATTGGCGATGTCTATATCAAGAGCATCAAAATTGAGTCAAAGACAATGGGTAGGACCACTACCGAAGAAGACCGTCGCTGTATCAAGGCTCACGCCACAGCAAGACAGTCTGATGTATGGGACAATCAGATGTGGCTCGTTCCTGGTTCATTCTCTTCTGGAGCAAGCTATGTATTCACGGCAGATGTTCGTGCCGACAAGCCAGCATACGCTTCTACACAGATTCATAAAGCCCCAGGCTCATACGTTGGCGATGGTATCGGCAATATCAATTTCACTACCGAGTGGAAGACTATTGTCTTAAGCGGAAAGTTCGGCAACGCAGGACAGAGCATAGCCCTCAACCTCAGCGAACTGGCTGACGAGAACAACTATTACTTCGACAACGTGAGTCTAAAGATTGGCGGTGTTGAGAAGATGAAGAACGGCGACTTTGAGGGTACTGAGGTAAGCACATTCAAGGTTAAGGAGAATAGTGGTAATGTCGTTGATCCTACTATCAGCGAAGGCATTACCTACGTCTTTATTCCAAGCACCGTTCCTCTATCAAAGCAGGAGCGCCACGACACTCTCGTCTATGCTATGGACAAGTGGATCAAGGGCATGATGGAGGCATGTGACGGTAAGGTAAAGGCATGGGATCTTGTGAATGAGGCATTGTCAGGCGATGGCGACGACGGCGAGGGCAACTATCTCTTGCAACACTCAGAAGGCTATAATCCAAATGCAACATGGGATGTTGGTGGTGAGAATTTCTTCTGGCAGGACTATATGGGCGATCTTGAATACGTTCGTCAGGCTTGCCGTTTGGCTCGTAAGTACGGTCCTGAGGATGTTGTTCTCTTCATCAACGACTACAACCTTGAGTCTGAGTGGGATGACAACAAGAAACTGAAGTCACTCATCAACTGGATAAAGAAGTGGGAGTCTGATGGTGTTACCAAGATCGACGGTATCGGCACTCAGATGCACATCAGCTGTTTTGAGGACGAAAGCATTCTGAACAACATCAAGAGCCACATCACCAAGATGTTCGATCTCATGGCAAAATCAGGCAAACTTGTTCGTGTCAGCGAGATGGATATGGCTTATGTCCGTGGTTCAAACAGATGGGGACAAGCCCTCCAAACCAGTCAACTGACCGAGGCAGAGCACAAGAAGATGGCAGACTTCTACGAGTGGATTATCAAGGAATACTTCCGTCTCGTACCACCAGAGCAGCAATGGGGCATCTGCCAATGGTGTGGAACAGACGCACCTGCCAATAGCGGATGGCGCAAAAATGAGCCTGTCGGTATCTGGGATCTAAACTACTACCGCAAGCACGCCTATGCGGGCTTTGTACGCGGTCTTGGTGGCGTTCTCCAGACTGGTATTGACAAGGTTGAGGCAGACAAGAATATTGACACCTCAAAGGGCATCTACAACCTCAACGGTATGCGTATGCCAACCACATCACTCAACGAACTTCCTTCCGGTATTTATATTGTGAATGGAAAGAAGGTGGTAAGGTGATATTAAGATATTAAGATATTAAGATATTAAGAAATTAAGAGATTAAAAGATTAATAAATTAAACGCTAAGACGCGGAGTCGCAGAGTTTTCTTTGTGGCTTCGCGCCTTTGCATTTTAGTATACTATATCCAGACGGGAGGACCATGTCTGAAACGAGATACGTTGACACTAATTTCCTTATTGTTACCTGTTACTTGTTACTGCCTCCCTTCTGCCTCCCTTGCAAGTCCTATGTAAGTCCCATTTTTCTCCCATTCTAGGGAACGGACTTGAAACGTATTAGAAGCGAAGGAGAAACGGACCTGAAACGGATTTACAACGGAGGTACAACGGATTTACAACGGACTTACAACGAAACTGCATCAAAAGGAAAACCAGAGCATTTTTAGCGTCTTTTCATCGGTTTTCAAGCATACTGAATAAGGTGAATCAGCCCGAAATTAATGCTTACTGTTATGTTAAGCCGCCTGTACTCTGACCTGTATTTTGTTATAACAGCCTCATTATCTTTATCTTAGACAATTATAGTAAGCAAGCGCAATCACGACCAGTAACAAGTAACAGGTAACAATAAGGATTTTTGTGCGCCCAAATTTTACGGAAATCTTCTAAGGAGTTTATATACCTTATTATATATAGAAATAATAAAATAGGCAGCAGCTTTTTCACTAATTTTCTTATTGTTACCCGTTACTCGTTACTGGTCGTTGAAATTGTCTCAACTCAGACTTTGGCAGGTTTATGCAAAAAGCTAATCACCTAGCAGGTTGTAATAGTCTTGTCTTGATTGATAATTGTGTATCCTGCCCAACTTGTCAACAAGGATATGGAATGGGATGCCACTGAAATTGAATTTTTCCTGTAGGAGACTCCATTCTGCACGAGAGATGAAGATATGCTCACCTTTAATCTCGTTCTCGTCCAACCACTTGTTGCATTGGTCAGGAGTATTATCTGTGATGTAAAGGAACTTGATAGGCCTATCAGCCAATGCATTAACCTCAGGCCGTTCCTCCAGCATTTCACCTCGGCATGGACCACATGACATCTCCCAGAAATCCACTACAAGCACATTACCCTTGTATGGCTCAATAATGCGTTGGAAGATACTGTCGCCTTTGGTCATTGGCTTATTAGAAATTTCCGGTACTTCGTAATTCCTCACGTAGTCACGATAGGTTAGAGTTGCGATACGTGCAAGTTCCGGATTGGTGATATATGGCATGATGTAAGAAACGTTGTCTGCAATCAAATCAGCTTTTTTCCCACTCCCAATACCATATACTGCGCTACCAAATATATCAGACATTAGGCAGACTTGTGCAGAGAAGCAGTTTGGATTGATGTGCAGTTTCTCACGAACATACTTATTGGCTAGTTCTATTTTCTTACCTTTCGTACTCGACAACTCCCCTAGCTTAGCGTATGTTTCTGGTTCAAAACGAAGAGGGTACCCTTCATTACGCCCTCCTATAGTATATGAATCAAACACGCTGAAAGCCAAACGATTGAAGTATGTGTCATTAGCACCAATCAGGAACAGAGGGTTATCAAGAAGATGCTTCTCACGTGGAGCTAGGTAGCCATAATATTTGCACAAGAAAGCTCTCCACTTTTCTCCATCAAGCATACATGCGTTTTTGTCAACAAATACATTCTGCACACTCATGTGCGAATCCATAATCATAGTTTGATACCAGACCAGTATTTTCGTGCGAATGATGTCTGAAGCCAATGGTGAGCATCCTGCGAGTTCTGGCAACCCCTCGTTCATCTTCACCACCATGCTATCCAAACGTGCTACTTGCTGGTCGCGCCATGTCATAAGTGAATCAATCTGATCTTCTGTAGTAATACGGAATGAAGAATACTGGTCTCTGCTCAGATACTTAGGGGTTATCTTCTGCATTAAGCGATTCACCTCTCCGCTGAGTCCTGTCCCGTCAAGTTTGAATAACTCCTCTCTTGATTTTGCTGCCACATCAATATAGACATAGGCAGTATCGCCAGGACACATGTAGATTTCTCCAATTTGTGATACATACACGAACATTGGATATGGGATGTCGAATGTGATGTTGAGCCTACAATCTTCGTCAAAGGTTAAGGCGCGTACCGACTGAGTATTAGTGATATAGTTGCGAAGATAGGCGGTTATACCTCCGCTGTTAAACATCTGAGACATTTTTTTGAGAGCCTCCTTCTTTTCTCCCTCTTCTTCTTTTGGGATGTTTATCGGATTGCTTCTCAACACTACATTACCACCACGTAGGCGATACTCACCTATGGTAGCGCTTGGGTAATTCTGCATCTGTGGAACCATAGGTTCTCTTGAAATTGTTTCAACCTTTGTACATGAAGTTCCTAGAAACATTGTCAGGATACTTATAAAAGCAATTAGTTTTTTCATCTTGTGTTGATTGTTTGGGGCTGTTAATAGATTTATGGAGTTTACTTGAAAGATTTTTGTCAGTCAAATATACTTGTTTTGCCGTCTATGAAGTTTTTACCCCACAAAGGTAATAATTTTTTTTGAATTGCAAATACTTTCATCGGGAAAAGATTATACCCGCCGTTAAAAATATACAATATCACAATCTCGTTCTTCAGAATTAGCACACTATTTCGGCAAATTATCACACTTATTACAAAGAATAGCACTCTAATTCAGCACATGGAGAAAAGGCTTGGAGGTGTCGGGCTTTCAGCCCTCATTCGCACAAACATTATTATCTACGCGCCCTTTTCGCGTTCAAAGCTAACCAACTCCTTCCCCGGGCGGAGAAGAGGTTAGTGTCTTTCCAATCACAATTTTATCTTTAGCGGACAAAAGGCGGTAACAAGTAACAGGTAACAATAAGGAAATTAGTGCATGTATAGCTCGCGAAAAAGCAACTACCCCCAACTGAGTATGCTCAATTGGGGGCAGGTATGTGATAAACCCTTATTTCGACAGAAAATCGGAGTTGGGGAGATGCAAGAAACTAGTTGTTCTTCTTCAAAAGATTAAGCTTTACCTTTGGAGCAAGGGCATTGTTCGTCTTCTCGGTATATTCTGCAAGCTTTAACTGTGCCGTACCCTTAATATCTGCGATATTAGCACCTACCATGAAGTTATAGTTTCCAGCATCGGCAATCCAACGGCTGTTAGCCTCATCAAAGCTTGCGAGGTCACGCTGAGCGATAGTCATCTGCAAGGTCTGTGTCTCGCCCGGCTGAAGGAGGTTGGTCTTGCCAAACGCCTTGAGTTCCTTCTCAGGCTTCTCGATAGAACCGTTAGGAGCAGCAACATATACCTGTGCAACCTCCTTACCAGCAACATTACCGGTATTCTTCACACTAACGCTGACAGTAATCTTGTCGCCCACCTTCTTGACAGTAGGCTTGCCAAACTCGAATGTGGTATAGCTCAAGCCATAGCCGAATGGATAGGCTACATCCTTGTTCCATGTGTCGAAATAGCGATAGCCAACCCATATATCCTCCTCGTGGTTGGTGAAATCACGTCCAGGAACACCTGCATCGCTATAATTCTGTATTGCCTCATAGCTGAAGAGCGGCATATCCTGTGGGAAGTTCTTTGTTGAAGGATGGTCGGTGGCAAATATAGGCCATGTCATAGTGAGGCGGCCAGAAGGGCAAACCTTACCCGTGAGGATGTCAACAACACTATTTCCGCCCTCTTCTCCAGGCTGCCATGCCACGAGGATGGCATCAGGGATATTACTCCAAGAAGCAGTCTCGATAACGCTACCTGAATTGATTACCACGATGACAGGCTTGCCAGCAGCATGATACTGAGAGCAAACGCTCTGGAGCATTTTCTTCTCAAGGTCTGTGAGAGAGAACTCACCTTCGATGCTACGGTCAACGCCCTCACCTGCCTGACGTGAGATAGTGAAGATAGCAGCATCAGAATTGGCTACCTGACGAGAGATGCAGAGGTCGCTTATCTCGACCTCAGGCACTTTCTGGTCACCCATATATGGAGCCTCAAACCAACGGTCAGCCGGACGGTCAGCCTCGAACTTCAGTTTAGCGAAGGCATTATATTTCTGATAGAGTTCCGTAAGGTCGGCAGTAGTCTCGATACCTACATTCTTCAAGCCTCCCACAAGGTCGATGATATAAGGAGTATGAACGCAACCAGAGCCTACGCCACCAGAAAGGAAGTTGTAGGAGCCTGTTCCGAAGAGCGCCACCTTCTTTATATTGTGCATAGGAAGGGTGTTGTTGGCATTCTTGAGAAGCACCATACCTTCAGCAGCAGTCTCGCGGGTGATGGCAGCATGAGCCTTAAGATCGGGTGCCTCAGAAGGCTTATAGCCACGGAAATGAGGAGTCTTAACGATATATTCCAACATTCTGCGGATGCACTTATCCACATCCTCCATCTTGAGCTTTCCATTCTTCACGCCATCAACGATATCCTTAACCTGCTCAGGTGAACCCGGTTCCATAAGGTCGTTGCCTGCCATAACCTCGTCAACGGTGAAGAGGCCCTGGCTCTCACGCTTTCCTAACCAGTCAGTCATGACAATTCCCTTGAAGCCCCACTCATTGCGGAGGATAGATGTGAGAAGGTCTTTGTTGGCGTTAGAGAAAACGCCATTAACCAGATTGTAGGATGACATTACCGTCCAAGGATCAGACTCACGAACAGCAATCTCAAATCCGCGAAGGTATATCTCACGGGCAGCACGCTGGCTTAGTCGCTCATCCACACGAGTACGGCTTGTCTCCTGTGAGTTAACGGCATAGTGCTTTATGCTAACGCCCACGCCCTCGCTCTGCACGCCATTGATATAGGCTGCAGCTATCTTACCTGTAAGGAGAGGGTCCTCGCTATAATACTCGAAGTTACGTCCGCAGAGAGGATTGCGATGGATATTCACACCAGGACCGAGGATAACATCGCAGTTGTATTCCTTGGTCTCATTACCGATAGCCTTACCCACACGCTGTGCAAGGTCAGTATTCCATGTAGAGGCAAGACAAGTGCCGACAGGGAAGCCTGTGGCATAGAATGTCTTCTGAGTTCCGGGACGTGTCTGATCGATACGTACTCCGGCAGGACCATCTGTAAGAATCGTTTCAGGAATACCAAGTCGCTCAATGGCTACAGTAGTGCCGGCAGCTCCCGGTACGGTACGTGCAGCAGAACCTGCAACAGCCACAGGCGAGAAGAAATCAAAGAGTCCGCCAACAAGCAACTGGGCTTTCTCTTCAAGTGTCATAGCGGATATTACCTCGTTGATATTATCCTTTGTAAGCTTAGGGGCTTGTGCCGATGCATTTAGACTCATAACTGTCATTAGGGTTAAGATTGATTTTTTCATAAAAAGAGAATTAAAGAAGACCCCCTAAATCCCCCTGCATAGGGGGACTTGGAAGGCGATGAAAGTCCCCTATGCAGGGGGATTTTGAGGGTCGGTTATAAAATCTGAAGGATTGTATTCATCTTCCAATTTGTCTCGTTCCATTCAGAGCCGAGGGTTGAGTCCTTGAGGATTCCACCTCCGCCATAGAGGGTGGCTTTTCCGTCATGGAAATGCCCGCAACGGAGATTGACGAAGAGATTTGTCTCGTTCTCTTCATCCAACATTCCCACGACACCAGAATAATACTCCCTGTCATAGCCTTCATTCTCTCTTATGAAAGCAGCAGCCTCCTTTGCAGGCAAGCCACATACGGCAGGAGTCGGGTGAAGAGCCTTTATTAAATTGATAATTGATAATTGATAATTGATAATTGACTGTTCACCTTCACTTGGCTTTGGGGCAAGATGAAACTCTGTCTTCAGATGAACGAGTTGTCCGGCACGAGAGGTGTAAGGTCCTTCTTCCTCAAGAATACGGGCATAAGGACTGACACATTCACGGATATAGTCTGCCACGATTTCCTGTTCCTTACGGTTTTTCTGACTCCACACGATATTCTTTACAGGTACGGTATCAGGAACAGACATTGTGCCCGCAAGTGCCATTGTGCGATAATGAGTTCCACTACCAGAGACAAGAATCTCAGGGGTACAGCCCATCCACACGCCCTCATCAGGTATCTGAGCGAGATAAATCATCATGCGAGGGTAAAGACTACAAGCACGATTAAAAGCCTCCATAAGCTCAGCCCCATCACCATCCCATTCCCATTCACTTGCACGGGAAAGTACGAGTTTGGTAAACTCCCCTTTCTGAAGGGCACTCATAAAAGCGGAAAACGCCTTGGCATAAGATGACGGATTCTGGGTGATCTGTGCGGGAGGCTGGGTGTTGGGTGTCAGTTGTTGGGTGATAGGTGTCAGGTGTTGAGATCCTTCAAAGAGAAGCACATCATGCCCAGACTCAAGGTCATAGGGAATCATTACGAAGCCTTTTCTGCCTCGTATATCATCAATAGACTGCAGTCGTATGACATTATCACATTCTATCCTTATCGCTTCACTTGAGTATGGTAGTCTGTATATAACCATAAGCCTAACCAAGCCTTCCCAAATGGGTAGTCCGATGTTGATAACATCGGAGTATGTGACCTGATGTTTTATAGTATTAATCCTTTATATTTTATTAGCAAAACCGATATCTTAGTATCTAGATTCTCCCTTCCCTTGGGGAAGGGCTGGGGTTAGGTCAACACCATATTCGTAACCCTCTCCGTTGAGAGCAAGCGACCATCCTCACCTCTGACTTCTACGTTCCAGATATGGGTGGTGCGCCCTATATGGATTGGTGTTGCCTTGCCTATCACCTTACCCTCCTTAGCCGACATGCCTATGTGGTTGCCAGAAACCTGAAGTCCGCAGATACGGGCATACTCACCCACGATGGCAAGGCTTCCAGCACCTGCAAGTGTCTCTGCCATAGCAAGAGCAGCCCCTCCGTGGAGAATGCCGAAATACTGTACCGTATTCTCGTTGATAGGCATCTCGCCAAGTACGGTTTCATCATCAGTTGGCAGGAACCTGATACCAAGCATATGGTTCATGGTTCCTACCAACCGAGAGTTGAATATATCGCATTGTTCTTTTGTCATAGACCTAACCAAGCCTTCCCCAAGGGAAGGATGTTTTATAGTAATAAAGTCCCACTTTTTAGCGAAATAATGTATATCGCATCCCTCCCTTGGGGAGGGCCTGGGTGGGTCTTATTTCATAATCTTTCTCTTTCCAGCCCCTGACACCTCGATATAGATGCCACGTGGAAGTGAGTTGAGACTCTTACCAACAAATACACCGTTGAGAGTGTAATAAGCGGTAGTTGTTGTACGCTGGTTGTTAGCCGCAACCTCTATGATACCAGTCTCGATTTCTCCAGAAATGACATCCATACCCACGAATACGTCAGATGGCTGAATAGAGTTTGCGTATGCGATTGTAGGATGTCTGAAGAGATAATAGTTGTTACCACCGTCAGGGAAACGACCTACAGTCTGATCGTATGCCATAGGACTATAATGCATGGTATCGGCAAACTCCTTCATCTGAGGATTTGCATCGAAATATGCAGCGTTGTTAGCTACAAACTCATCACTTGAACTGATCAGTACAAGAGCTTCTCCTTTATTTTCCAACTTGAAGTTTGCATGAATCTGAGACTTCGCATCACGCTTGCTACACCATACGATGAGATGACCGTGAGCAGGAATGATTGCTGCCTCGTCTGTTGGAGCGGCAATCTGATACTTTTCAGGCTTATTCTCATTGTCGCTGATGTAAAGACCGTTTACGTTGAGGTCATAGTCGGTAGTGTTGTAAAGCTCTACCCAGTCATCCTTCTTGAAGAGTTCATTTACAAGCATGTCATTGCCCGCGCTCAACTCGTTGATCTTAATAGGAGCATCAGCAAAATCAGGTAGCTTGTCATTCTCTGCCTTCTCCCATACTGCGGTGAGGTTGATGGTGCCTGTTGCTGGCATCTCGTACTCAATCTTTCCAGATACGCTCTTGCCATCAGATGACTTCCAACCAACGAAACGATATCCAGCAGGAGCAGCTGCCTTGAGAGTGATCGGCGCGAAGAGCTTGCCAGAGAACTTACCTGTTGGAACTTCCATACCATTTACGAGGATAGAAGCGCCCTCGATATTGCTTGCAAGTGTTACGCTCTGAGCCACCTTACTGCCAAGATTCATATAAGAGCAGTTCTTCAACTGGGTAATCATGTTAGACTGACGTGATGACAATCCGTTGATAAGCTCGTTAACACTCCATGTAGGATCAACATAACCACCTGTGCTGAGATAGTCAGCCATATCATTAATAATCCTCTTTGCACGTTCAGGCTCAAATACAGATCCCGCAATAACACAATATGCATCAATGAACTTCTTGCGGAATGTCTCGTTGCTGAGCATATTCTTAAAGATGGTAACAACCTCTATCTCCTTGTACAGACGAGTGCCGTTTATATTCTTGTTCTTAGAATAGTCAAAGCCCTTGAGTTCGTTGAAATTGAAGTTCTGTTCTTTGAAGAAATCATCGAATGGCTTGTTTCTGTTCTGCGCGAAGTCAACATCGAAGAGCACGAAGCGGAACTTACCGTCATTCTGGTCGCGATAAGCCTTCACATTATTGTGTGGCCAGTCGTCAGAACCAAGATAGAACTCTGTTGCCATATAGTTGATATACTCATCGATATCAACAAGCTTGCATATCTCGTTGTATGAATCCTCTGAAGAAGCAGTCTTTGCAAGCTCATACCACTTGTTGAATGAATCCTTGGTACCAGCCTTCTGAACATAGCCAGAGTCGGCACAAATCTCAAACTGATCCATAAGGTCAGAATCTATACCGTAGTTGGCATAGGCATGATGCTTGTTGTTAGGCTCTCGCATATTGAGCACAGCATAAGACATACCATTGATATACACATGTACTGGCTGCCATGCCTGATGCTCCAGATACAAACCGCTTGAAGCCACAATCTGCTGCATAGCAGCATCCTTGATACGGCAGCTGTTGTCATTACCACCATTACGTATCTGAAGAGTCTTATGCTTGAGATAGCTCTTACCGTTCTCTACAGCAGGATTATCTTTCTCTGTTCCAAAGAACTGATATGCAAACGTGTTGTTGAGGTCGTATGCCTTACCAGCCTTCAGCTTGAATGAATGAGGACTCCATGCCCTACTCCATCCGCCACAGGCAGAGAGGTCACACTCCTGGGAAATGACACACTCATTATCTGTTGTGATATACTCGAAGTTTACAGGACGGTCCCAGTCCATGTTTCCGTTGTACTTGTCGTCCTGACCATTTCCCGGACGGCCGTAGCTAGAATACTCAAACATTCCGACCTCAGCACCAAAGAGATTATCCAGATCAGTTACGATAGAGATAATTGGGAATGGCTCGTTGTTATTGTTCTTGATATAGGTACGTGTCACAACAGGACTTGCAAGCATTCCATCCTGGAAAAGACGGAAACGACAGCATCCGGAATTACTTACGTAGAACTTGCCGTTTGTAGAAGTCTTGCCGTTTGTAAGGGTTGGAGTAGTACCGTCAGTTGTATAGCGAAGTGTAGCGCCCTCAGGGATAGTAACAGTTACATTAAGCGAACCTGTAAAGAGCTTAGTAGGGGTATCAACCTCCGGCTTCTTGAGTTGCTTTGTGTTGAATACAGATGTAGAGTTGCTTGCACCAGGTGTAGGAGCATCTGTAGTACCCCATTCGCTACCACCATCCTTTGTAAGAGCGTATGACACACGACTGATAGCCTCTGGATATGTTGCCTCTGCCAAGATATTCTCACCATCAGATATGATTATCGTACCGCCATCGCAATCGAGTTTATCATCAATCTGGCGATATGACTCTTTCGTGAACACCTCAAAGTGGTCGAAATTGAGAACGGCAAAGCTATGTGCTGAAAGCGGACCATAGTTATCTACCAGACGATGCTTCTTCAAGTTATTAGCATCATCAGTAACATAGAGACCGCCAAGTGCTATGCCTTTATCCGTAGGATTGTAAAGCTCCACCCATGAACCGAAGTTGGTTGAAGGGTCACGATATACATCCACGTTAGCAGCCATTATCTCATTAATCTTGATATTCTCAGAAGAAGCCTTCGCAGGAGCCTCGACAGTTACCGTACATGACGTATGCGCACCACCTTTGTCAACTGCAGTTGCATAAATAGTGGCAGTTCCCACGCTAATAGCCGTCACATTTCCATCCTTATCCACGGTTGCAACATTTGTATTGCTTGATGACCATGTAACACTTGGATATGTAACATCCTCTGGTGCAAGGGTATAAGAAATATGTGCTGTCTCCAAAGGAATCAACTTTATCTCAGATGGACTAAGTGTGATTTCTTTCACCTTGATAGGCTCACCCCAATATTCCAGTTTCCAATCGTCGATACAGGTCCAGTCATTATTAACTTTCTCCGACTTGCGAATACCTATCTTCAGCTTGCCGTCCTCGCCTACTTCAAATGACAAGGTGTTATTGTAATAGCCGGCATTAAACCAATAATAGGCAGCCTCCATATTGTCAGGTATATAGAACTGGTATGAGGTTCCTCCCCACCAATTTTCCGTTTTGTTTCCTACACCAGCTGTACTACCGCCAAGTCCATATTTCTGGATACCAGCACTTGCAGGAACGATGGCAACACTATAGTCATCTATGGATGATGTGGCATAGAGCTTTGCATATTGATTAGCGGAATAATTTCCACTTTTATAAAGTGCATAGTCTTCAGATGCAGTACCCATACGGTAGAAACCCTTGAGGCGCACACGATACTTACCAGCCTTTAAGCCTGTAATTGCCTGATAGGTATCATAAGTCTTGTTGAAATGCTCTGCATTCTCCACCGGATTATAACCGCTAAGTGGAGTACCTTCCCAAAAAGAATAATTGTTGTTTGCATAAGTAGGATTCTTGACATATTTTTCTGTTACGTCAAGCCATTCTTGTTGTGCATTAGCAGCAAAAGCCTCCAGCACAACCATTGCAGTCAGTAGAATTCGCTTCATGTTTATGAAATTAGTTATTTTAATTTTTTATCTTCTTTTTACGCAAATTCACCCCAATCCTGCCTTTCTGAAGGTAGGGTTATTGGGGCGGCAAATTAAAAATTCGCACTAAATCAAAAGCACGTATCAGCTCCCCCAAAGGACTTGCACACGTTCTTTGATTTGATGAGTGCAAATATAGACAAAAAAAATGACATCACCAAAGAATTCACCTCTTTTTATAACATTTCCTTGGTGTTGTATGGATTTTTGTTTACTTTTGCCCTCAAAAAGAGAGATATGAAAAAGTTGCTTGTCATTATAATCGTTTTGGCTAAATGCCAATTTATATTTTCACAAGAAGAATACTTGTCGGCATTTTTTGCAGATGCCGAAACAAAGGGCATTCCCGTTTATTCCAATGATACAGATAATGACATTATTACTAATATCAAGGAATTCTCCTCAAAAGAAAATTGGCATTGTATAGATATATTGGAAAAATCAGACAAAAGGTATAAAGTATGTATAGTTTCGTGCTTTGATGAAGATGAAGCACCCATAAACGGATGGATTGATAAAGAGCAATGTGGTGTATGGCTTCATGGCAGATTTATCAACCCAAACCTTAGTATAGTCAATTTATACCTTATGCCAGATCAACCATATCCATTCCTGAAAATCACAGACCAGTATGCAGACGATTTTAGGAAATATACAAATGGCAAAGCAGTTCCAATACTTGATTATAAATTTTATAATGGAAGATACTGGATAAAAACAGTAATAACCAAAGATAAAAAGGAAATTGTTGGATGGACGATTGACTACTGTCCAAATATATTTCATTCTTGCAATTAAACATAATTTTAATTCCAGATTGATAAAACTCACTATATTTTAGGGGAGTGATGTGTCTATACTTTAGGTTCGTTCTTCCTCCCTTCTTCCTTCGCTCTTCCTCCGTACCAAAGTCGGTGCAAACTCGGTGCAAAGTCGGTGAGGAAGCGGAGGATCATCGAGTTTGGTACGGAGGAAGAGCGAAGGTAAAGCGATGGCACAACATTATCAAATATTCAATCCAAGACCTTCACTTATCAGCTCTAATCACGTGAGTTCGAGCTTTATTATTAAACAAATCCTCAAATTTAGCATTATTCTTAGTTAATGTATTCATTTTATGCCGTTTTCTGAGAAAAAATGAATAATTTTGTAGGCATTTTGTTTTATAAGGTAAAAGTATAGATTGATATGAAGGTAATGTTTCTTTCACTTTTATTATCGGTGCCTACAGCGCAGAGCGATAAGGTTATGCAACTCTACGAGGCAAGCACTCGGTATTACGAAAGCCAGAAATATGATAGTGCCGTAATCGTGGGCGAACAGGCGTTGCCCCTTCTGCAACAGAAAGGACTGAAGGCCGAAGAGGCCGAGCAGCTGAGCATCCTTTCAGTTTGTTGCATGAGACAGTCCGACTACGACAAGGCTCTGCAATATGCCAAGGCGTGCAACGAACTCGAGCGCAAAAACGGTAATGCCGAGCGTATCAGTTCTTCGCTTAACACCATCGGCAGCATCTATGTGGCAGCAAAGCAGCCAAAGGAAGGATTGAAATATCTGCAACAGGCTTTGCAATATGCCGAAAAGACAGGCATAAACTCCCGTATTGCCCTCACTTGCGGTTCTCTTTCAGAAACCGAGTTTGCGCTCAATCACAACAAAGAGGCTATGAGCTATATTGATAGGGCTATTGAATTGGAGCGCAAGGATGGTCGTGAGGCAAAGCTCCGCATTCGTCTGGCTCAGAAAGCCACTATTCTTGCAGGTATCGGCAAGAGAAAGGAGGCTGTGGAAACATTCGACAGTATCATTCCATACTTCCGCAGAACGGGCAATTACCAATCGTTGGCTATCTCGCTAAATAAGGCAGGACAGACCCTTCTCGACATGAGTAATGCCCAAGGCATAAGCACCAAGGAGAAAGAGAATCAGGAACGACGTGCCACCGAATATTTCCGTGAGTCTGCCAAGCTATGCCGAAACATGGACAACCCTTATAACGAGATGCAAGCGCGTCGCGGACTCTATCAGGCACTATGGACGCTCAATCCCGATAGTGCACGAATAGAACTGGAAGCTTTCAATCTGCTTAAAGACTCCCTCTATAATAACGCTTCGGCTGAGACTTTGGCAAAATATAATGCAGAGTTCGGTGTTGACGAGTTACAGGAAGAGAACACGTCTGTGCGTCGCTCACGCATCTATATCGTTATTGTAGGTGCTATTCTGCTCTTGGTGGCTATCATTCTTGTGATACGCCAACGCAAGTTGACAGCCCTACAACGCAAGCGTCTGAGCGAGGTCAGCATGACTCTCGACGAGTTGCGACAGCGCTATGAGAATTTGACGGCTACTGACGAGAACGGACATCCTTATGACGTACTATCAGAACAGGATAAGGAATTCCTGACAAAGACGATGAGCACTATCACCGAGCAGTTAGAAGATAACCGCGTGAACGTTGACGAACTGGCTTCTGCTCTTGCCATGAGTACTTCACAATTCCGTCGCCGACTAAACGCTCTGACAGGCGAGACTCCACAGAGCTACATCACGAACATTCGTATGCAGAAAGCCCGTCATCTGCTCGACACACATCCAAACCTTACTGTTTTAGAGGTAGCCCTACAATGTGGCTACGACGATCAGTCAAGTTTCACCCGAGCATTCAAGCGTTTCTTCGGAATTACTCCAAGCGAATATCAGCAAAGGAGTAACTAATAGCGCCCCGAAGGGACAAAAGCAACTAGCCCATGGCATCGCCATGGAGAAATCAGATGGATAACTAACGCCCTGTAGGGGCAAAAGCTCTAATATATTAATGCTTTTGCCCCTACAGGGCGAACTCATCAACTGCAATATACCTAGGGCGATGCCCTAAGCTAAGTGTTTGGGGGCTTTCAGCCCGCCTGACACGTAATTGCGGATAAACATTTTATTTTTTTATTATCTGAGTCAAATTTTCTGGTCATCGTCGGGAATTTTTGTTCTCAAACCTAGCAACGAAGTTGCGTTTATAGGACATTTTGAATTCATCGAATTCTAGTTAATTTATCACCATGTAACATAAAACTTTCGATTTTATACCATTTCCTTGAAAAAATAGCCTCAAAAGGCGTTGTGGAAGATTCTGCACAAGTTTTGACAGATTCTGCACAACGCCTTTAGTGTTTTGTATTGTACCTTTGCACTCGGAAATCAGAGACGTCCACCGGCTTGCAGCCGACGTTGACTATTTCTCTCGTGCGAGGATGCTTCACACGTTGCACCCAGAAATCAAAAGCATAGAAATATGAAACCTACCGACCACATGAACACCATCATACACCGCGAGGCACAGCGCTACACAGAGGAACAGATGCGAATACTACTCTGTATGCGCGATATGGTGAAAGAAGAGGTGAAGAAAGAGGTCGCAAGGCAAATCAAGATTATTAATAAACAATAATATTCACTATTAAAAAATCACATTTATGAAAAAGTCAATCAAAATCCTTATGGCAGTTCTTGCCATGTTCACTTTCAACACAGTTGCTAACGCACAGTTCGGACTGCTGAAGAAAGTAGTAAAAGAAGCTATTCCAGAAAAGAAGAAGACGGTACAGGTGATAGCATACGACGAGAACTATCCATTGAAGAAGAATGAGACTATGCTGACATTCAAGATGCCTGGTACAGACAAGAAGGTGATGGCTATAGTACCTGCAAGCTATACAGTTAAATCATACGAGGCATTCGAAGGACAGGCTTGGGAGGACAAGAAATTCATGGCTCGTGTAAAGGCTGCTATCGAGAAGAAATATCCTACACCAGATAACGCAAGAAAGGGACAGTTGAAGGCTAAGTTGGCTGAGATTGGCACAAGAGAAGATGCATGGTCATATACCCGCAACAGCCTTGGCAGAATCCTTGACCGCTACTTCCGCGTATATGCTGTCTATGAGTTCGAGGACGGCGAGGTATATCTTACCGAGTTCTATGCTGTGCAGAACTACAACGGTTCAGGTTATGACGATAAGATTGTTGTAAACTACTCATCACGCTATGGTGATGTTAAGTACTCTATCGAGAAGTGGGAAGCAAAGACTGATATCTTCACCTCAAAGATTAGTGGAGGAAATAAGTAATACCGAGAATTCACACAAACTAAAAAGAGTGTTGAGCTTGTATATTGCTCAACACTCTTTCTTTATACTTTAAACTTTATTCTTTAATCTTAATTGTAATACTCCTTCTTGCCTGCAGCAAGGGTATTCTTCATCAGAGAGCAGATAGTCATAGGACCTACGCCACCTGGTACTGGAGTGATGAATGAACACTTTGGAGCTACCTCATCAAACTTCACATCACCATTGAGGCGGAAACCGCTCTTACGAGTTGCGTCAGGAACACGAGTAGTACCAACGTCAACAATAACGGCACCTTCCTTCACCATATCGGCTGTAACGAAGTTTGGCTGTCCGATAGCTGCGATAATGATATCAGCCTCACGACACTCCTTCTTGAGGTCCTTAGAGTGAGAGTGACATACAGTTACCGTAGCATCACCATACTGCTTCTGCACCATGAGCTGTGACATTGGCTTGCCCACGATGTTAGAGCGACCGAGCACAACGCACTTCTTACCTGATGTCTCGATACCATAACGCTTGAGAAGTGTCACGATGCCAAGAGGAGTAGCAGAGATGAAACAAGGAAGACCGATTGCCATACGACCAACATTGATTGGGTGGAAGCCGTCAACATCCTTACGGTAGTCGATAGCCTCAATGATTTTCTGCTCATTGATATGCTTTGGCAAAGGAAGCTGTACGATGAATCCGTCAACATCAGGATCATTGTTGAGCTTATCAACACACTGAAGGAGTTCTTCCTCAGTAATGTTGTCCTCATAGCAAATCAATGTTGACTTGAATCCACAAGCCTCGCAAGCGAGAACCTTATTCTTTACGTAAGTCTCTGAGCCACCATCGTGACCAACGAGAACAGCTGCAAGATGTGGCTGCTTACCACCACCTGCAACAATCTGCTTTACTTCTTCTGCAATCTCAGCCTTGATAGCTGCTGCGGTTGCTTTTCCGTCGATTAATGTCATCTTTTCATTTACCATTTACCATGTACAATGTACAATTTCACGAACGCATAGTTTTTTTCCTGAACACGGAATCTCAGCGTTCTATGTACATCCTACATTACACTTTACACTTTTCTCTTTACACTTTTAATGTGGCTGCTTCATCATCTTAGCCATCTGGGCCATCTTTGCAGGGCCCATACCGCTAACCATCTTCATCATCTTACGAGTCTGGTCGAACTGCTTGATGAGCTTGTTAACCTCCTGTACGTTGGTACCAGAGCCCTTAGCAATACGGTTACGACGAGACTGATTGAGAATCTCCGGATGCTGACGCTCCTTTGGAGTCATAGAATAGATGATAGCCTCGATATTCTTGAATGGATCATCACCAATCTCAACATCCTTGATTGCCTTGCCAACGCCAGGAATCATAGAAGCGAGATCCTTGATGTTACCCATCTTCTTGATTTGCTGTATCTGATTGAGGAAGTCGTTGAAGTCGAACTGGTTCTTACGAATCTTCTTCTCCAGTTTCTTTGCCTCCTCAAGATCGAACTGCTCCTGAGCACGCTCAACGAGTGACACAACGTCACCCATACCGAGGATACGGTCAGCCATACGCTCTGGATGGAATACATCGAGAGCCTCCATCTTCTCACCAGTACCGATGAACTTGATAGGCTTTGTAACCACGCTGCGGATAGAGAGAGCAGCACCACCACGTGTATCACCATCGAGTTTTGTGAGGATAACGCCGTCAATCTCAAGACGCTCATTGAACTCCTTGGCAGTATTGACAGCATCCTGACCTGTCATGGCATCGACAACGAGAAGGGTCTCGTCAGGATTAACGGCAGCCTTGATGTCCTGAATCTGCTGCATCAGTTCCTCATCAATTGACTGACGACCGGCAGTATCGACGATTACCACATCATAACCCTCAGCCTTTGCCTGCTGTATGGCATTCTTTGCAACAGCTATTGGATCCTTTGCTCCTTCCTCAATATGAATAGCCACCTGAACCTGCTCTGCAAGAACACGCAACTGCTCCATAGCAGCCGGACGGAATGTATCACAGGCAGCAAGGAGAGGCTTGCGGTTCATCTTGTTCTTGAGCATGAGGGCGAGCTTACCTGACATTGTAGTCTTACCCGCACCATTCAGACCTGACATAAGGATTACGGCAGGCTTCTGCTGCAACTTGAGTTCGGTAGCCTGACCACCCATGAGTTCGGTAAGCTCATCATGAACGAGCTTTACCATGAGCTGTCCTGGCTTGATAGCTGTGAGTACGTTCATACCCAGAGCCTTCTTCTTCACAGAGTCAGTGAAGGTCTTAGCCACCTTATAGTTTACATCGGCATCAAGGAGAGCACGGCGCACGTCCTTGAGAGTCTCTGCTACATTGATTTCGGTGATCTTACCTTCACCCTTTAGTATCTTGAACGAGCGTTCAAGTCTTTCTGATAGATTTTCAAACATCTTGTCATTTACAATTTAGCTATTTACTATTTACTATTTATTTACTATTTCTGAAATATTTACTATTTATCTTCGGCAATGTCTAAGTCAAAATAGTACATTCAAATAAAATAGTAAATAAATAGTAATTAGTAAATTGTCAAATAGTACATCTACTTTACTCTTTATTCTTTACACTTATCTGCAACTCCTCCAACTGCTTTGGATCAAGGTAGCCCGGAGCATCGAGCATTACGTCACGACCAGAGTTGTTCTTAGGGAATGCGATGCAGTCACGGATAGAGTCGAGACCAGCGAAGAGGCTTACGAAACGATCGAGACCGTATGCGAGACCACCGTGAGGAGGTGCACCGAACTTGAAGGCATTCATCAGGAAGCCGAACTTTGCCTGTGCCTGCTCTGGTGTGAAACCAAGAATCTCGAATATCTTCTGCTGAAGCTTGGCATCGTGGATACGGATTGAACCGCCACCAACCTCAACACCATTGATAACCATGTCGTATGCGTTGGCACGAACACTTGCAGGATCTGTGTCGAGAAGTGGGATATCCTCTGGCTTTGGTGATGTGAATGGGTGGTGCATAGCCATGAGACGCTGCTCCTCGTCGCTCCACTCGTACATTGGGAAGTCGATAACCCAGAGGCAAGAGAAGTTGAACTTGTCACGGAGTCCCATGCGTGTACCCATCTCAAGACGAAGCTCGCAAAGCTGCTTACGAACCTTCATTGCATCGTCACCAGAAAGGATGAGGATAAGGTCACCAGCCTTTGCCTGCATCTTATCCTTGAGCACCTGAAGTGCAGCCTGATCATAGA
>CAMJKP010000013.1 GCA_946406435.1 uncultured Prevotellaceae bacterium
ATATGCTGTTGAAGCGATATGTTGAGAGTGGTAAGCTGAAGCATCTTGATAGAGGTGTGTACCAGAAACTATCATAAACGGACCCTTTCCCCGCTTCCCCTGCTTAGGGGAAGAGCCGGAGCGCTCAAAAGTCTCCCTATGCAGGGAGATTTAGAGGGTCTGAAACTATCATAATATCAGATATTAAAAACAGAGACACTATGATACTGACCTTGAAACGAATATACAAGAAGGGCACCTTTACTCTGGGTGCCCTTCAGATTCAGACTGAGAGTAATAGGGAGTTTCTCATGAACAGATACTTCTGTGATACGCTTGAGCCTCACGCTATTGACTGGCGCAGGGAGGAGAAAGTGGCGGGTAAGACTGCCATTCCTACGGGGCGGTACAGGGTGGTGATGAGTTACAGTAAGACTTATAAGCGCAGGATGCCGTTCCTACAGAACGTGCCGCATTTCACGGGGATTATGATTCATACTGGCAATTCGCCAGATGACACCCGAGGCTGCATTCTGGTGGGTAAGGCGGTACGGCCTCAGAAACCAGAGCAAGAGAACCCCACGGGCAAGGCAACGGTGATAGGCAGACTCACGGACTCACGTATCACATTTAATCGGCTGTATGAACTTATTAAGGAGGCGATGAAGAGAAATGAGGAGATTTTTCTAATTGTTAATTAATAATGATTTTATCAACTCACGTTAAATCTGCAATATCTTGATAAAAAAACTTTTGAAATTCTTGTAATAATTCGGGAAGGGCATGCGTCAAATGGGCAAAAACATAACTTAAAAATTAGAAAATATGAAAAAGATTATCTCTCTTTTTGCCCTGATGAGCATGCTCTTCATCGCAAGCAACGTTGATGCAAAGAATAACAAGTCACCCGAGACCGTAACAGCCAAGAAAGTGACTGTCCTCAAAAAGGTATTCAAAAAGAACGACCATACTTATAAGGAAGCCTATAAATATGACGAGGATGGCAATATGGTAAACATAATAACTTTTGTACACGAAGATGGTATATGGAAACCTGTCAGCGCATATAGCATTCACTATGGTGATAATGAAAATGTAGTGACCTTCGCCCTTTGGGATGACCTGCACAAGACATTCACCCTGAATGCCAAGCAAAACAAATATAGCAACAAAGAATTTGCCTTCGTGATTGATTCTATTGCAGCAAGATAACAGGCAACCGTGTTATCTTTATCCAATAATAATTTTTTTATCAAGAATTAGAGAATTTGAGAAGTTTGAATTAATGCGAAGGAGAGGAAATTGCTACTTGCGTAGCATTTGAGAATAGGCGCATGATTGGCAGGAGCGTAAGCGATATTTCTCAAATTCCCATAAATTCAAAAAAGAAAAATTCTCTAATTCTCTAATTCTTGATAAAATTAAATGATTGAGTAGCTAACCGCAGCGTAATATACAGAAAAAGCCGCTTAAGGATAATCCTTAAGCGGCGAATTCTATAATTATACATGTAATCTAAAACTGCGGGCTGCTGTTTAGAACTCAATCTTATAGCTGATGTTAGGCAGGGAGAGGGTGAAGGTTGACTCCTTGAACTCGTCCTTGTGATAGTCGTAGGTATAACCATACTGGCTCTTGGTGCCTGTGCAGTTGATGTGCTTGATGCTGAACTCGTGTGACAACTTCTTCTTGTTGATGCGATAGCTGATGGTGTAGTGGATAATCAGCATTGGGTCGTACTGCTTAGAGAAACACTCGTCCTCAAAGTACTGGACTTCAAAATTAGGGTGTAAGAGAGTCTTTTCCTTATCAACAGGGGTGTCACGGTCACCTCCCTGGAATGTTGCCTTTACGTTGATACTCAGCATGTTGTTGTTGTTACGTCCAAGCATCCATTCCTTACCGCCAAGTACGTTGATGATGTAGTTGCGGTCGAAGAGTGTGTGACGCCATTTGCCATCGCCGCCCTTATACTTACTGCTGAAGAATGAGCCGTTAGCCATTCCGTACCAGCCGTTCTTCATATAACGCTCAAGGGTGACATCAACACCGTAGTTGCGACCCTTACCCTTGTTTACAAGTGCCTTGTCGAGGTAGAACTCCTGACGGTTGAGCACAGAATATGGCTTGCCGTCCTCTACAGGAACGTTGAACAGATACTGATAGAATGGCTCTACCTTCAGGTTCCAGTGGTCAGAGAGTTTCCAAGCGAAAGTAGCCATGAGGTGATGGCTCTTGGTGAATCCGAGCTTCTTGTTTACAAGTTCGTTGTTGTTTGGATCAACCGTAGGGTTCCAGTTGTTGCTCTCATCTGGTTGTGGGATATTGCGTGTGAAGTAGATGTCGGTCTTCTCCGCACGGCTATGGAGTCCGTAAGCCAAAGCGAGGGTTATGTCATCGCTCAGCTTGCGTGACATGCTCACACGAGGCTCGAAGGTTGTAGCTCCGTTGAGGAGAAGGTGCTGCACGTTGAATCCTGCATTGAGCGTTGTCTTTGGGTTGAGCGTGAATGAATGTGCTGTGAAGCCTGAGAAAAGCGTTGTGTTGCCGTCGTTATCACATATAGTGTGAAGAGGATCGTGGAGCACGTACGCAGATCTGATTTTCACATTGAAGAGCATCTCAGTAAGTACGGCACCATACTGAGCCAGCCAACGGTTTGAATGGCGGTGGGTATAGGTGGTACGTGCTGTGATGTTTGTAAAGCTTCTTCCCTCGTCGAAGAAAGGCTCTCGTTTTAAGTCATCGGTGTTATCACGTGTGTAAATATCTGCAGGAAGGTCGTAATATACATCCTGTGTGAACTCGTCCTTGTTGTATGTCACGCCTATGCTGCTCTTCAACTGTCCGTGCTTCATTGGCAGAACGTGTCCTACGCCCATAGCACCCATCCACTGGTTGCTGAATGCATAGCACTCATCGAATTTTGACTCCCAGTCCTTTGGAGAGCTCTCGCGGTGGAAGTGGTCGAAGAATCCAGTTCCCCATACGGTGAATGTGCCAGCCTTGCGGGTTGGGATGTTGAACTTGAAGTTTAGGTCCTGATAGTCCATTACCTGTCCCTGCATGTCGATAAGATTCATTCGGCTTGCAAGACCAGTCATTGAGTATCTGTAGTTTACGAGGTAAGAAGCACCTGTCTTCTTGTTCAACGGACCTTCTGAAGCCACGTCGATACCTGCCACACCAATCTGGAAGGCATGCTCGAACTTATGGTCGTTACCGTTGCGCATCTTCATATCGAACACACCAGAAACGGCATTGCCGTATTCTGCAGGGAAGGCAGAGGTGAGGAAGTCGGAGTTACCGATACACATTGCAGAGAGTGAAGAGAAGATACCGCCGCCAAGTACTGAGATGTCAGAGAAATGGTTTGGGTTAGGAATCTCGATGTCCTCAAGTCGCCAAGAGAGTAGGTGAGGGGCGTTACCGTGAATAGAGATGCCGTTGGTTGCTCCACTTGTTGCTACTCCTGAGAATGAGCTTGCCAGACGTGCAGGGTCGTCGAAACCGCCTGCATATCGGCTTGCCTCCTCGACGCTGAACATACGTCCGCCTGTGAGTACCATTTTATTAAGAGTGTTCTCCTTTGCGAGGTTAGGACGTACAACCACGTCTGCGAGTGTGGTCTGGTCTTCCTGAAGTCGGATATCGATATTCGTTTCCTTTGCAGAGGTAACGAGCACATCGCTAAGGTCCACGGTCTGGAAGCCAACGTAGTTACAACGCACGGTATGACGTCCTACCTTGACGTTCTTGATCTGGAACTTTCCGAGGCTGTCGGTAATACATACCATGTCCTTGGAATTATCCACCTGGACTGTAGCGAATGGGAGAGGTTCACGTGTTACGGCATCTGTTACGACGCCTCGAATGGTTTGGGTAATCTGTGCATGAGATGTGAATGTAATGCCTACGAGAGTAATAAGCAAGAATACAATTCTTTTTACCATTTTGATTATTTGTTAATGTTTGATTTTTGATTTCCGAGCGCAACGTGTGAAGCACCTCGCACGAAAGAAATAGTGCAAGTCAGCCTCAAGCTGGAGCACGTTTCAAATTTTCGAGTGCAACGTGTGAAACACCTCGCACGAAGAAAATAAAGCAGGTTGACTGCAAGTCTGCGCTTGTCTCTGATTTTCGAGTGCAAAATTACTACATCCTGCATAAAGATACAATATTTTCGTGTGACAATTATGTGACCATATGTTTCAGTCACGTGAAAGTCACACAAAATTACTACTTTTTGAACGATATTTCTACTCGTTTTGTCGAAAAATGCACGTTTCATGTATCATTTTCTATTTTAATGCCAATTGCGTATTTATTATATAATGTGTATTCGAGATGCGCACCTTGCGGTGCTTGAACTGACAATAATTATTCGCTGAAGCTCATCAAGCTACGCAAGTTCCCAATCTTACCAATCTTTTCAATCTTAAAATTTTATCAAGAATTAGAGAGATTTGTCGAAGACCCTCTGACCACAGGGAAGAAATTAGAGATTTTTTTCTTTTTGAATTTATGCGAATTTGAGAAAGGTCGCTTGCGCTCCTTTTTCCTTGGAACAAAAATTTAAGACGATGACCAGAAAATTTATCCCAGAAAATTATATTTTAGAACGCAAAGGCGCTAAGATGCAAAGAATTTTGGATTCTGCGAGCGCCGAAGGTGCGACATCTAATAGGGCAGTTCGTAAGGGCTGTTATATGATAGGGATAGAGTGATTTGAGCGCCGTAGGTACGATACCTATAATAAGTGCCGCACCTACGGCGCTCATTAATTATATTGCTATTTGTGGTAGCCCTTACGGACTACCCTTTTAAGTGTCGGGCTTACAGCCATCTACGAGAACGCAAAGTTTTTTCTTGAATACAGAATGCAGATTAAAGGGATTTTTCGCTTACGCTCGTGATTTACATCTGTGAGATCCCGAATATCTGTGGTTAAATAAAAAAGAAGCGGATGTATCTGATGTATCTGATTTCTTGAATTTCATTATAGTTGTTTTTTTTATGTGTATTATATCTGTGTTATCCTGAATATCTGTGGTTAAATAATAATGTATCTGATGTGCCTGGAAGGCAATACCATTAGTAACCCCGTACATACGAGTGAAACGAGGATGTGCGGGGATGATACTCATCGTCTATCTTTTTTGCCTGGAAGGCAGTACATCGCGAGAGTTGGTATATCATGTACAGCCCTCCATGCTGGTGAAGACAGTCGGCTTTCTATCCGGGGGCATCTTCTCCTTCGTCGAGTATGCCCTCGGTTACTCATAGTGCAGCCTTCCAGGCTATGTCCTAATCCCACTAAAAAGAATTTATCCGTATTTACCCTAACGGCGGGCTGAAGGCCCAATAGCACATAGCCTAGGGCATCGCCCTAGGTATGGAGAACAAATTATTTCGCCCTGTAAGGGCAAAAGCATTAATTCATATTGGGGCTTTTGCCCTTACAGGGCGATAGCTATCCCTCCAAATTCCCCATGGCGATGCCATGGGCTAGTAGCTCATTGCCCTTTCAGGGCGCTATCGGATAATCTTTTGAAATTCGTGAATAATTAATGGGTAATTCATGGGTAATTACTTCCCTACGGTCAGTGGGTCTGCGACAAATCTCGTGTAGCTCCACGCAGTGGCTAAAAGATTTCAGAATGCACTTTGCTGCAAATATATCAGAAATCGAGAAAATGCAAAACGACGAAAAAGTATTGCACACTACGATAATGGTGTGCGCAAAAAATGTTCTGGAAAAGACCGATTCGTCGATAAAAAATGGCATTTCAGGAAATTTAATACATTTTTCTTCGGATATATTGTTTAATTTTACTACTTTTGCTTTGCATTTGCTAGAACAAAACAAAAGTTATGCTTAAACAATTTGTTAAAAAGACGGAGTTCTCCTCATACGAGGACTTCCTGGAAAATTTCAAAGTCAATGTACCTGAAGACTTCAACTTCGGATATGACGTAATCGACAAATACGCCCAGGAGATGCCTGATAAGGAGGCAATAATATGGGTTAACGATAAAGGTGAGCAGAAACATATCACTTATCGCGCTTTCAAGAACACAAGCGACAGATGCGCATCGTTCCTTCAGGAAATGGGTGTGAAGAAAGGTGACAGGGTGATGCTTATACTGAAGCGAAGGATAGAGTGGTGGTACACCATGGTTGCCCTTCACAAGCTCGGTGCCGTTGCTATTCCTGCAACTCACATGCTCACCGATAAGGATATCATCTACCGTTGTCACATGGCTGGTATTGGCTATATCGTGGCTTGCGGAGACCAGAACGTCCTCTGTAACGTGCAGAAGGCAAAGCGCTACTGCCCAACCTTGCGCCATTGTATTTCTATTGGTCCTACTATTCCTAACGGCTGGTATGACTTCTGGCGCGGACTTCAGGAGGCAGAACCTTTCGAGGCTCCTGAGAGGAATAAGGTAACTGATGACTTCCTTCTCTATTTTACAAGTGGAACAACGGGCGAGCCTAAGATGGTGATGCACGACTACTCTTATCCGCTTGCGCATATCCTCACAGCCAAGTACTGGCATAACGTGCATGAGGGTTCGCTTCACTTCACACTTGCCGACACAGGATGGGGCAAGGCTGTATGGGGTAAGTTCTATGGTCAGATGATTTCTGGTGCTACTGTCTTCGTATATGACTATGAAGGTCAGTTCAAGCCAAAGGATCTTCTGCAGATAATGCAGGACTACAAGATAACATCTTTCTGCGCACCTCCAACCATTTACCGTTTCCTTATTCGCGAGGACTTGAGCGCATACGACTTGTCAGCCTTACAATACTGCACAACGGCAGGCGAGGCTCTCAATCCAAGCGTGTTCGACGAATGGCAGAAGAAGACAGGCATTATGATATATGAGTCATACGGTCAGACAGAGACGACGCTCGTTGTAGGCACCTATCCTTGGGTTAAGCCAAAGCCAGGAGCTATGGGCGTTAGGAATCCGCAATATGATATTGACATCGTAGATGGCGAACAGAAGAGCGTAGGACCAATGGAGCACGGAGAACTTGTGATACGTGTGGATAAGGGCAAGCCTCTCGGACTCTTTAAGGGCTACTATCGTGATGAGAATATGACCAAGGAGAGAATCCAGAACGGACTCTATTATACAGGTGATATCGTATATCGTGATGAGGATGGATATCTTTGGTTTGTATCTCGTTCGGACGATGTTATCAAGACATCAGGCTATCGTGTAGGACCATTCGAGGTAGAGTCTGCGCTTATGACTCATCCTGCTGTTGTAGAATGTGCTATTACCGCTGTTCCTGATGATATTCGCGGTCAGATAGTAAAGGCTACCATCGTTCTTGCCGATGAATACAAGGACAAGGCTGGCGATGCTTTGGCAAAGGAGTTGCAGAATCACGTAAAGCATGAGACCGCTCCGTATAAATACCCTCGTGTCGTGGAATTCGTTGATGAGCTTCCTAAGACCATAAGCGGAAAGATACAGAGGTTTAAGTTGAAGAAGTAGGAGCCCCCCTCTGACTCCCCCGAGGGGGAGGACTCTTGATAGTATATAAACATAACAATCCCCTATTCAGTTCCTTGTTTGGATTGAATAGGGGATTTTACTATATAAACATCCTCCCCCTCGGGGGAGTTAGAGGGGGGCCTTACTTCGCCATCTGATAAATCTTGATGACATCAGCTTTCTTGAGGACCTTGAGACCGCCAACGGTTGTTGTATCGCCGTTGGTGCATTTGTCTGCCATATCCTCAATCTCTGCCTCGCTAATCTCCTTGCCTATGAGGGTGTGGATGTTTGTAGGCATACCGATAGAGTTGAAGAACTTCTCCATAGCCTGAATACCAGCCTCGGCAGCTTCAAGGTCACTCATACCTGTTGTATCGATACACATCACATTACGTGCGAAACGTGCAAAGCGTGGCATATTCTCCTCACGTGTATAGCGTGCCCAAGAGCCCCACATAGCTGCAAGACCAGCACCATGACTTACATCGAACATACCTGACAGCTCATGCTCGATGCAATGTGTTGCCCAGTCGCCTGTCGTTCCGCAGCCGGTAAGGTCGTTATGTGCAAGTGAACCTGCCCACATTACGTTGGCACGACTCTTATAGTCGGTAGGATTGTCGAGTGCCTTTCTGCCTTCTTTCATACAAGTGCGAAGAACAGCCTCTGCGATTGCGTCGGTTATCTCCATATCGTCATCCTTGCTGAAATAACGCTCCATAGTGTGCATCATCATATCTGTGATGCCACAAGCTGTCTGCCATGCAGGTAGGGTATAGGTGAGTTCCGGATTCATAATAGCGAACTTGCAGCGGAACTCATCCACGCAATAGTCCTTCTTCAACCAGCCCTTAACCTCGTCGTTTGTAATAACAGAGCCGTCGCTCATCTCACTTCCTGCAGCAGGAATTGTGAGGATGCAGCCTATTGGAAGGTATTTCGTAGCGTGGTCCTTATGTTCGTAGAGTGTCCACACATCGCCATCGTAGAAACGGCCAGAAGAGATTGCCTTACAAGAGTCGATAACAGAACCGCCACCTACAGCCAGGAGGAAGTCGATGTTCTCTGCCTTACAAAGCTCTATACCTTTTCTTACGAGGGACAGACGTGGATTTGGCTTGACGCCTCCAAGTTTTACGTATTCTATACCTGCATCAGAGAGTTGCTTCTCAACTGTTGCTAAAAGACCGGATTTAACGGCACTCTGGCCACCATAGTGTAAAAGGACTTTCTTGCCTCCGTATTTCTTTACGAGAGAGGCAACTTCTTTCTCTGTGTCGCGACCGAACAAAACGTGTGTTGGTGCGTAGTACTTGAAATTTTGCATGATTTTTCTTAGTAGAACTTTAATGTATGAATAAATTTTTCGCTTGTTTAGCTCAACAAGCTACGCAAGTCATTTAGTTTCAGAGGACAAAGATAGGCATTTTCATGCAAAAATCCAAATTTTTTAGTGACAAAGTGATTTTAGAATCCTGTTCCTCACGGATTTCACGGCAGGAGGGTAGAAATCCATCTCCATAGCCTTGAGCGTTACGATGAGTTCGTTCATAAGCTCCGGATAGAACTTGCACATGCGATATGCAAGCTTCATGGCAAGGGACTGAATGCCAGGAGGTTCATCAATGGCTGTCATCTTCTCAAGACAGAAATCGAGGAAATCAGAACGGAGATCATCCTTTTCCATTTTCAGACGCTCAAGAATGTTTAGTGTGAGTCTGCATACGGAAGAGTTATCTGTTTTCATGGCAAGATCTATCAACTCGTTATAGATAGGCTGAAGTTGCGAGATTTCGCTATCTGTTGCCTTTGTCATAGACCACAGGGCATTTCTTGCCACACGATAGTCCTCATCTTGCATATATTGCCTTGTGAATCCAATGAAGTCATTGTTCTTTTTGACCTCATTGTATATGACAAGTGCCTCATATTCCCCCATTGAGGCTAAGAGAGATGATCTAAGATTGTCTTCCATGATTATTTATCCTAACATATTCTCTAAGTCTTCCACGGCATCGAGCAGTTCCTTTGCAAAGGTTGAGTGACTATGCAGAAAGTGCGTCCTTCCTTTTGCAAGGATAGAGTATAGTTCCTTGTTCATATTGTCGGCATAGTCTCCGATGGCATATTCTATGTCATCCTTCTGCCAGTCCAACGTAGAATATTGGTATATGCGTTGCTTCTGATGAAAGAAACAGAAAGCTGATTCTATAGCGTCCTTTGGAATCATGTCTTTTGAAAGTGTAAAGTGTAAAAAAGAGTAAAGTGTAAAGGGTAAGGAGTAATGTAGAATGCATAGTTGTACAAAGACGTTCTTCAATTAGCCATACTATCTACATTACACTTTACACTATCTACTTTATTCCATTTACTCGTCATACCCCACAGGTCTGAATTGCCTTTGCTCTTCGCTATAAACATAGTCATTCTGTATGAGATATTCCTTTATCTCTTCAGGTTCACGACTAAAACTATAGCATAGAGATTCGAGGGAATCGAATTCCTCGTCACGCAAAAGCATGTTTATGCTTGAAACTAATATTGCCGGGTCTTTTGGTAGATATTCCATAATTAAAATGCTACGTCGGGTAGCTTGATTGATTTATGTTATTCCTATGTTAATTCGTTATTCCTCCCTTCATCCTCCCAACCAAACTCGATGAAGGTCCCTTATAGGAGCGGACATAGAGCGGAGGTTCATCGAGTTTGGTTATGAGGCATAGCGAAGGCAAAGCGTATCCTCTTATGCTTGACTTCTTATCAAAATCGCCAGATTTCACGCCATTTAATGAATTGTTCTGCAAAAATACAATTTTTTGTTGAAACAAGGAAGGAAATTTGGTGATTTAATATACTTTTTGTAAACAAAATGCATGCTTCTAAGCCCTGAGATACTTCATATATTCATCGTATGTGATGTGTCTGCCACCCATGGAAAGGAGATGGGCTGTTTCAAACTGGCAGTCGATTATACCGCCAAAAGGCTTGAGTTGCTCGGCAAGATAGATGAGGGCGAGTTTTGATGCATTTGGCACGAGAGAAAACATACTCTCACCAAAGAAGTTGTTGTTGATATTTATGCCATACAAGCCTCCAACGAGATTGCCATCCTTATCCCAAACTTCTATAGATGCAGCAAGACCTAGTTCGTACATCTTTTTATAGGCATTTATCATGTCGTCGCCAAGCCAAGCTCCAACCTGTTCGTTGCGCTTGTCAGCCTTGCTGCAATTCTCGATTACCTTTTCAAATGCTTGATTTATAGTCGTTTCGTAAGTGCCTTTCTTGATTAATTGGCGCATGGAATGGCTGATGTGTATTTCCTCTGGGAAGATTACAAAGCGGTCGAGAGGGCACCACCACATGATATCCTCATTCTCCTTATAGCCATACCAAGGGAATATACCGTTGTTGTATGCGGTAATGAGACGCTCAGGAGACAAGTCGCCTCCTATGGCTATCAATCCGTCTTCCTCACCAAAATGAGGATCGGGAAATATGTTGGGTTTATCATCGAGAAGACGAAAAAGCATCTTGTTATTTACAATTTACCATTTACAATGTACAATTTTCAATTTGTAAGCACAAAGTTACGCTTTTTTCCGTGGTTGTACAAGTAAATACATATTGAATTTACGGGAAATGGTTAATTATTGCAATTAGTCTTGTTTATATGTAAAATTATTCGTATTTTTGTGGGCAGAAAAAATTGTACATTGTAAATGGTACATGGTACTTGAATCGATGAAACGTATAGGACTTCTTTCTGATACCCATTCACATTGGGATGAGCGTTATGCAAAGCATTTTGCTGAGTGTGACGAGATATGGCATGTCGGTGATATGGGAACTCTTGAGATTGCAGATAAACTCAGGGCAGTTGCACCTCTACGTGCTGTTTATGGCAATATTGACGGTACGGATGTAAGACGAGAGTTTCCTGAGGTACAGCGATTTATGTGCGAGGAAGTAGATGTTCTGATGAAGCATATCGGTGGATATCCGGGAAAATATGACCGTAGTATCTTTCACGAGATAATGACAAATCCGCCACGACTCTTCATTTCCGGACATTCGCATATCCTGAAGGTTATGATGGATAAGAGACTCGGTTGTCTGCATATCAATCCCGGAGCAGCAGGATTATACGGACAACAGCCAGTTCGGACTCTCATCCGCTTTGTAATAGACAAAGATACAATAAAGGATTTAGAGATAATAGAATTGAATGAACAAGTTTAATGTACTATTGGAAGATATTATTAATTTTCGCAAAGTGCAAATAGTAAATGCCTGTGGCGAAAGTAAATAGTAAATAAATAGTACATAGTAAATAGTTAAATAGTAAATATCATTTATGAAAAGAACAATAATATCTTTAATGTCGTTTCTTATGTGCTCAGCAGCATTTAGTCAGAGTAAACTTATTGCATTGAGCTTTGATGATGGTCCTAATACCACGACCACCGTACAGATGCTCGATGTATTGAAAAAGCATAATGTCAAGGCTTCATTCTTCGTCATTGGCAAGAATATCAACGAAGAGAGTGCGAAGGTGATGGTACGTGCCCATAATGAGGGACATAATATTGAGAATCATAGTAAGACACACTCTGCTATGCCAGATCTTAGTGCTGATTCCATAAAGTCGGAGATTGAGTTTACTTCGGCTCTGGTTGCAAAATATGTAGGGGAGCGTCCGCAGTTGTTCCGTCCGCCTTATATAGCGTTAAACCAGACTATGCATGATAATATTGATCTTACCTTTATCTGCGGTGAGGGTTCTAATGATTGGGAAGATAATGTTTCTGCAGATCAGCGTGTAGAGAAGATACTTGCTGCTGCAAAGGATGGTCTGATTTATCTTCTGCATGATTTTGAAGGTAATGATAAGACTGTAGAGGCTGTTGACCGTATTATCCCGATTCTGAAGGAACGTGGTTTTACATTCGTAACGGTTCGTGAGCTTATGAAGCAGAAGAAACTGAAACCTGAGCGAGGCGTTATATATACACATATTCCATAAATAAAAAGCAGAGCTCAAACTTGTTGAGCTCTGCTTTCTGCTATATAATCAATCTGTTATTTTCCAAGTTCCTTTGCTGGCCATCCATAGTCCTGATACATAGAAACCTTGAGGTTATGCTTCTTGACATAGGATGTAAGTACATCTGCTCTTAATTTCTCACGTTTCTGCTCGTCACTATTGATTGCCTTGAAAGCATCATACTTATCGCCAAATATCTTCTTGGCTGTAGGTAAGTTTCTGGAACCATCCTCAACTTGCTCAAAGGATGTTACTTTGTAGCCATTATCGGTTTGGCTGATATGCATTAGTCCCGGATGATTGCCACCTGACACACATTTCAAAGTGTCGCCAACCTGATTGTAATTGAATACCCAGAAGTCACCCCATACGAGGATGTCCTCTGAATTATGTTCATCTACTCCCACAATGCTGTGGAAAGGAATACAATGTTCGCCCTCGGCATATTGGCTTCCTATTTGCTCTGCAAGATATCGGTCAATGGCAGGGAAATAGGTTGTTTCCTGATTATTTACAAGCACAATTTCTTTATTCTCGTATTTCTTATCGAGGATGATGATAGAAATAGGCTGTATGCTATATGATTGCTTCTCGCCTTTCTTTATCTCGTATGAATAGAGTAGGGAATCCCCCTTTTCTTCAACCTTCACGGGATTAATTTCCGTTGCAAAGTCTGTTACAGGCAACACTATGGCAAGAACAAACTGTTTGCTAAAGTCAATAGGAGTAGGCTTGCCGTCCTTGCCCATTGTGGTCGCCATTCCGAAGAGTTTGCTGAAATTATCTTCCGTGGTAATCTTCGGATTTGCTGGTAATGTGCCATCTTTTTTGAAGAAATAGTTCTTTGCAATCTCAAAGGCAACCTCGCCACTTTCCACGTTATTCTCAACATTAGCCGTCTGCTTTTCGCTGCATGCAACCATAGCCAATAGCATTGCAAAAGCGAATATGATTTTCTTCATTGTATCTCTAATTTTGGGGTTAGAGTTTTTTGTACATAGTCAGATTATACCACACCAAGAAGTTCTATTTCGAAGATAAGAGTAGAACCGCCAGGGATGCCAGGCTGAGAAAATTTGCCATAGCCAACTTCTGCAGGGATATACACTTCCCATTTGTCGCCAATGTGCATTTGGGGTATTGCTATTATCCAACCTTCGATGAGTTCACTAAGACGGAAAGCAGGAGGAGTACCTCCACGACTGGAATCAAACTTCTTGCCGTTGATGGTCTTGCCTGTATAGTGAACAGTCACGATACTACAGCGTGATGGCTGAAGACTATCCTTATCGCCTTCAGCCAACACCTTATAGTATACGCCCTTGGGAAGAGCCTTTACGCCTTCTTCCTTAGCCTTTTCCGCAAGCCAGTCTTTATTGGCCTGTATATACGATTGCTTTGCCACTTATTCTTGATTAAAGTTACAAGTTAATAATCGTAAGCTAACAATTTATTTCTTAGAAGATTAGTCAATCTCCTCATCAGCTTCGTAGCCACCCATTTCACGGATAGCATTCTTCAGCATCGTGTATTGCTGATAAAGATGGTTAACAGCCTCTTCACCCTTAGTATAGTCATGCATAGGTGACTTTAAGAAGAAACTGAGGAAGCGCTGTATGCCGTACTTTCCTGCACGTGCTGCAAGGTCTGATAACAGACAAAGGTCAAGACAGAGTGGGGCAGCGAGGATAGAGTCACGACAAAGGAAGTTGATCTTTATCTGCATAGGATAGCCCATCCATCCGAAGATATCAATGTTATCCCATCCTTCCTTGTTGTCGTTGCGAGGTGGGTAATAGTTGATACGAACCTTGTGGTAGTAATCTGTATAGAGATCTGGCTGATCCTCCGGCTTAAGGATTGTCTCAAGAGTAGAAAGCTTTGAAACCTCCTTAGTACGGAAGTTTGCAGGTTCGTCAAGTACAAGACCGTCACGATTGCCAAGGATATTGGTTGAGAACCAACCGCTAAGTCCAAGACAACGAGTGCCGATGATAGGGGAGAAACCTGACTTCACGAGTGTTTGACCTGTCTTGAAATCCTTACCTGATATTGGCATCTTTGTCTTTTCTGACATTTCCCACATAGCAGGGATATCAACCGTGGTATTTGGCGCTCCCATGATGAAAGGTGCTCCTTCAGCAAGAGCTGCATAAGCATAGCACATAGAAGGAGAGATATTCTCTGTATCGTTTGCCTTCATTGCAGCCTCCAGGTGCTCCAATGTGTCGTGTACCTCCATATTTACAGGAACATAGATTTCTGTGGAGGCAGCCCAGAGTACAACAATACGTGCACATCCTTTTTCTGTCTTGAAATCACGTATATCCTTACGAAGCGCCTCGACCATGTCCCAACGTGTCTTACAGTCTTTCACGTTGTCGCCTTCAAGTCGTTTTGCAAAGTTCTTGTCGAATGCAGCCTTCATTGGAACAATCTGCTCAAGCTCATCCTTTACAGAATTGATGTCTTTTTCCTTGAGAACTTCACAATACATAGCACTTTGGTATGCATTCTGAGGATACACATCCCAACACCCGAATACAATATCTTTCAGATCTGCCATTGGAACGATGTCCTTGTAATGAAGATATTTCTTGTCAGCTCCCTTGCCAACACGAATCTTGTCATATTGAGTCATTGATCCAATAGGCTTTGTAAGTCCCTTGCGGGTCATAAGTACGCCTGTCATGAAGGTTGTTGCCACAGCACCATTGCCGACAACCAAAATTCCTAATTTGCCCTCTGCAGGCTTTACATTATTTTGTTTCATTTTTTTAGGTTTGGTATACATTTTATATATGATGCAAAGTTAAGAAAAAAAAGCCAACCTAAGAAAACTTTTAGTCTTAGGTTGGTTTTTCTAACATAATTTAACTGATGATTCTGACATATAAATCATATAATCAGAACAATCAGACATTCTGCTTTTTTTATAGTCGGTTTTATCATGCTTTTGGATTATTTGAAAATCTTCTGGGCAAACTCTGTCAAGTAGATTCGCCAGTTGCGCCAGATGTGACCGCCATCGGTTTCAAGATACTGATACGGATAATTCTTTGTGTCCCAGTATGCACGGAGGTCAACACAACTCTGATACAGGAAGTCGGTCTTGCCCATGGCAATCCAATAGAGTTTTGGCTTACTTCCAAAGAGAGTGGCAGACTGCTTTTCAAAGTCGGGATCAGCCTTTATCTGCTCAGAGAAAGGTTGGTTCATATTGAAGTCCTTGCCCAAGTGTAGACCAGCTGAGAAAAGTCCGTAATAGTCGAACGTAGTAGGGTAGGTAAGGCTTATGCCGAATGTATGACCTCCGCCCATTGATAGACCACATACTGCACGACCTGCACGGCTCTTGATAGTACGATAGTTCTTATCCACATAGTTCACTATATCCATGAAACTGGCAGGAATCGTTGCTACGGCAGGTTCTGTTGGACCTGTGCCTCCATCACGGAAACCTGGGGTGTACATTCCGAATGACCATTCGCCTGGGGCTGCCTGACAATTCGGATTACCGTTTGGCATCACCACAATCATAGGCTTTGCCTTACCTGCGGCAATCAGGTTGTCTAGAATCTGTGCAGCACGTCCTAATTCACTCCATGCATTCTCATCACCACCAGAGCCATGCAACAGGTAGAGTACAGGGTATTTGCCACCCTTGTCATAGCCTGCAGGGGTATAGATTGTCATACGGCGTTGCATCTTCAGAGTAGGACTATCGTACCATACTTTCGAGAGATTGCCGTGTGGAACTTCATTGACCTTATACAAATCGCCCTTATCACCCTTCTTTTCACTCACAATAAAAATATTGGAGAATGAAACGATATCACGATTTACATATATGTTGGATGGATCCTTCACACCTGTCATTCCATCGATGTTAAAGGTATAGCTATACATTTCAGGAGCGAGTTTACCTGTTGTATATGACCATACTCCATTCTTGCCCTCTGTCAGAGCTGCTACTCCAGGAGCATCGTATGTACCATAGCCCTCGACTTTTATGGGCTGGGTTGGCAGGAAATCACCAGTAACCTCTACCTTAACAGCCTTAGGAGCATAGAGATTAAAGGTTACTGTGCCGTCAGGATTGACAACAGGAGATTGTACACTTGCACTATTGAATAGCTTCTCCTGTGCAGAAACACAGAGACTGCACAGCATCAAGGATACTGTCAGAATTGTAAATTTATTTATATGTCTCATATTTGTTAAAGTTTCGCAAGCTCTACTTTAAAGGTTATAAGGTTTTAGGTTTTCAGGTCGGAATGCTTATTAACGATGCTGACCTTAAAACCTTATAACCTTAAAACCTGCAACTATTGTCTCTTAAGTAGGTTCAGCTTCACATTAGGCTTCAATACATCATTAGCCTTGGTCTGAAGAGCCTGAGCTGTTGCCTTGAGGGTTGCCTTGACATCTTGGGCTGAAGCTGCTACGATAAACTCGTATTCACCATTGGCAACCACCCAAGCAGAAGCGGTCTCGTCGAAAGAGGCAAGGTCTGCAGCTTTCACATTGAGTGTAACGGTCTCGCTCTCACCAGGCTTCAACGACTTGGTCTTAGCAAATGCCTTCAATTCCTTTACTGGTTTGTTTGCTGCCTTGTTGTCGGGAGCAGAAACATATAGTTCTACAACTTCCTTACCTTCGTATGCACCAGTGTTCTTGACTGTTACATTCACTTCATAGCCACCATCTTTCTCTGCAATCTTCGCATCTGAGTATTCGAAGGTGGTATAGCTGAGTCCAAAACCAAATGGATAGCTTACAGGTACATTAAATGAATCAAAGTAGCGATAACCTACATATATATCCTCTTCATAGTCTGTATAGTCCACATTCTTCACATTTCCTTTCTGACCTTGGTTCAACATGTCAATACGTGGATCTTGGTCGATAGGGAAGTTCTTTGACGAATAGGCATCGGTGAACTTAACAGGCCATGTCATTGTGAACTTACCAGAAGGAGACTGCTTGCCGCTGAGAACATCTACAACGCTATTGCCACCTTCCTGTCCTGCTTGCCAAGCACAGAGAATAGCATCGGGAAGTTCCTTCCAAGAAGCAGTCTCGATAACACCACCGATGTTAAGCAATACAATCACCTGCTTGCCAACCTTATGATATACATCGCATACCTGCTTGATAAGCTTTGTCTCAGAGTCGTTAATATTGAAGTTTGACACATTACGGTCCAAAAACTCACCTGAGATGCGTCCTATTGTAATCACAGCCACATCAGACGTCTTTGCCTGTTTGGTCAGTTCGTCAACAGTAAACAGCTTCTCTGTAGGTAGGGTACCAGGAAGGAACTTTACGAGTGAGGCATTCTTAGGGTCTTTCTTTGCCATCTCCTCGAGAGCTGCCTCTTCCTTCTTCTTGCAATCTGCAATATAGTTCTCGTATGTGCTCTTCAACTCATCAGAAATGACATAACCGCCATTCTTCAGGCCATCAACGAGTGATACAACATAGGCATGGTTTACATTACCTGAACCTGTACCACCGGCAATGAAATCGTATGAGGTACAGCCATATAGTGCCACGTTCTTAATGTCTTTATTGAATGGCAACGCCTTGTTGTTCTTCATGAGCACCATACCCTCTGCAGCAGACTGTCGTGTTACAGCAGCATGAGCCTTCAAATCAGGTTTGTTAGAATATTGATAACCTTGAAAGCGCGGACTCTTTTCTACGAGGTTCAGCACGCGCTTTACATTACGGTCAAGGTCTGCGACGTCAAGTTTACCACTCTTAACACCAGATACGATGCTATCGAACTGCTCGTTCTTGCCAGGTTGAAGCATATCATTACCAGCCCACATCTGCTTAGCACCGTCTTTACCACCAAACCAGTCTGTCATTACAGTACCCTCATATCCCCATTCACCTCTCAGAATAGTGGTGACGAGATCCTTGCTTTCAGAAGCATAAGTGCCGTTGATATAGTTGTAGGATGTCATCACCGTCCAAGGTTTTGACTCCTTGATAGCGATCTCAAATCCCTTCAGATAGATTTCACGCAGAGCACGTTGAGAGATATGTGCATCGGTGTTCATTCGATTGGTCTCCTGATTGTTTGCAGCAAAGTGCTTGATACTCGTACCTACATCATTCTTCTGTACGCCAAGTATATAGGCTGCTGCCGTCTTACCTGCCACAACAGGGTCCTCAGAATAGTACTCGAAGTTACGTCCGCATAACGGATTACGCATGATGTTGAGGGCAGGAGCCAAGAGAACGTCGGCACCATACTCTTTTACCTCTTCGCCAATAGTCTGACCAACCTCTTCTACCAGTTGAGTGTTCCATGTGGAGGCCAGCAGGGTTCCAATGGGGAAATGGGTACAATAGTAAGAAGCAGAATCTCCTTCACGTTTTGCGTCAATACGCAATCCTGCAGGACCATCAGCCAGCACCACAGCAGGAATACCTAACGAATCAAGAGGATAGGTGGTACCTGCAGCGCCAGGCACAAGGCTCTCTGTTGCTCCAATAACGGCATCATTGCCAGAGAAACCTTTCATACCCACACCAATCACGAAGTGCGCTTTGTCTTCGAGTGACAACTTTGACATCACCTCTTCCTGATTTATAGTGTTCTTTGTCTCTTTGTCGGCAGACATACAACCCATCATCAGGGAGGTCATGCCGAGGGCGAAAAACATAGTCTTCTTCATACGCTTTTATTTTTTAAAAAGTAGTGGTGTATATTCTGTGAGGTATATTCGCCAGTTGCGCCAGATGTGACCGCCGTCGGTCTCCAGATAGGTGTATTTGTGTTTCTTGGAGTCGAGGTAAGCACGCAGGTCATTGTTATTCTTTATTAGGAAGTCTGTCTTACCGATACCGATCCAGAAGAGTTTAGGATTCTTGCTAAACAGATTGTCAATCTTCGCGTTGCGGTCGGCATAAATTTCGGGATGCCCATCGCTATTTCCGTTTTGCTGCTGATCAACGGCTGCAGAGAACAAACCTACATAATCAAAGAGATCTGGATTGTTGATACTTATGAAGAGACTATGGAAACCACCCATAGACAGACCTGCAATGGCACGATGAGCCTTGTCCTTTTTCACACGGTATGTTTTCTCAATGAACTTCACTACATCTGGGAAAGCCGTTTCAAAACTTCCTTCCATAGTCTTTGGAAGCATCATTGTTGGCTCCTTGAAACCTTCAGAGGTCTCTCCCGGACAAGCTTCCTGAGAGATATTGCCATTGGTCATCACAAGAATCATTGGTTCTGCCTTGCCTTGAGCAATCAGGTTGTCCATAATCTGGGCAGCACGTCCGAGTTCACTCCATGCGTTCTCGTCGCCACCAATACCATGTAACAAGTAGAATACTGGATAATCCTTGCCGCTGGTCTCATAGCCGGCAGGAGTATAGACTGTAAGGCGACGGGTAATGCCTGCTGTAGGACTCTCGTACCACACCTTACTAACAGTACCATGAGCAACTTTGTTTACCTTGTAGAGGTCTGTGCGAGCATCACCGTCAATAAGGAGCACACTGAACAGATTATTAATGTCACGGATATTATACACATTCAGAGGGTCGATAATCTTTACACCATCAACAATCATGTTATAGGTGTATAGTTCTGGCTTCAAAGCGCTGGAAGTGAAACTCCATATACCTTTGTCATCTTTCACAAGATCAGCAACTCCTGGAGTTTCATAGCTGTTTCCCTGATATTCTATTTTCTTCGAAGGCAGGAAGTCGCCTGTAATCTGCACTTTCTGAGCCTCAGGGGCAATTAGGTTGAAAGTAACGGTTTTATTAGCATTTACTACAGGCGAAGCCACTTGAGGACCCTGTCCCCAATTCAGGTTCTGTTGTGCTTGAGCTGCCATGCCACTAAGGCAGAGGACTGCCATAATAATTTTTTTCTTCATTAATAATGTTTAGTTAATAGTTAATTATGTTGCAAATATACAAATTATAATTGAAACAACGTTCAAATATCACAAAAAAATATCACAAAATTATGCAAATGTTATATGCTCCCTGGTTTGCATATAGAAAAACGAAAATTCAAACCGAAAAAACAACAAAGGATTTCCTATGAAAAGTAAAGTGTGCAATATGCGAAACTTCTTCACATATTGCACACTAAATATAAAACTTATCTTGAAATAACGTAATTATTCTGTTGTCTGCTTCTTTGTAATGGTCAGAACGCCAGCAGATAGGGCAGGGACGGAGAGGACAACATCATTACCCTCAGTCTTTGGCGTTGCTTTCTGCAGGGCAACGGCATTTTTGTTCTCCATGCTGTTTGCCACAGTTAGCGAACCTGGAGCATAATACTCGAAAGCGGTATCCTTAACTCCCTTCCAATCGCCTTTGATACGCAAGGTTGCAGGCTCTTCTGTTGGATTCACTACCTTCACTATCACACCAGAACCATTCTCCTCCATAGTGGTGCTAACACTAAGATTGCCGGTTTCACCGCTGAATGCCAGACGATACTTTGAGAAATGGTCGTACCAAAGCTCAGTCACCTGACAGTTTGGCGCCTTGAACATATCTTTGTAGTCAAAGTTTATGAAGGCATTGTTCCAGTCTGGGGCATCTGTACGGCGTATGAACAGAGCTGCAGCACCCATTGCCACCACGTCACGAGCCTCACACGTATTGAGGAATCCGCCTGCAAACAGACCTGTACGCCAATCTATGCTATTCAAGTTCCACTCGGATATGAACAGTTTGATATTAGGATTTGGACCTTCAGAAATAATCTTGGCATAGTTATCGTACTGCTCTCCAAGACGTACAGGACCTGTTGCATATCCACCCTGTTGCTCATAGTGGTGTAAGCTCAGATAGTCGAAATAATTGCCGCTACGTTTGATGAAATCCTCATCCTCTCTGAATCCACCGCAAGCAATGATCTTGATTGTCGGGTCTATCTTGCGCATCGCGGTACTGAAATCGCGAACGCATTTCTCATAGCGCTCAATACCCATTTCCCACATCTCATTGTCTATTTCCCAATATTTCACATTGTAAGGCTCTGGATGTCCGTTGGCAGCACGCTTTGCTCCCCATTCGTCTGTTGCTGGAGCATTACAATAGCGCAGCCAGTTCAACGCATCCTGAAGTATGCTTTCATATTCACTTTCCGGACGTTCAAACTTGACGCTCACAACAATTACAGGCTCAGAGTTTACCTCACGGCAGAAACGTATGAATTCATCGGTGCCGAAGCAGTTCTGATCATAGTCCATCCACATCCAATGTGCCCAGCGTTCACGGTTCTCCTGTGGACCAATACCCCATTGCCAGTCATACTGAGCAACATATCCACCGCCAGGCCAACGTAGGCATGTAGGGTGCAGTTCCTTTACGGCTTTCAGAATGTCGGGACGGAAACCGCCCAGATTTATACCTGTCTGTGTTGTCATGGTCGCCATGTCAACCTGTACCGTACCGTCTTTCACAGCTATCGCAAAATCGCCATCACAATTGATTTGAGGTTCAAGTGTAAACTCATATTTCTTCCAATCCTGATCTACCTTGCCAAGTGACTTCCGTGCTACGAACTTGCCTTCAGAATTACGCAGTCCCACAATCAGTTCGCCCTTGCCCTTAGCATATATAGAGCCTACATATTTCTCTCCAGAGATAATGTTCTGTGGTCCTTGGAAAATACCAGCTTCAGCCTTTCCTGCTGCAATTTCCTGCGAATAGCACATATTGACGGCATCATCCTTTACAAGACGATACTTGCCTCCATCGCCAAATGTTGTCCACTGCTGTGCAATAGCCGGAATCTTGACATCTCCGGGAGTTCCCTCAAACAGTACTGTGCCGTCTATTGCTGTGAGCTTGATGTTTCGGTAGGTAGCCTCGGTATAGTTTACCCAGAATGTCAGGAAATTACGATCTGCTTTCTCCAAACCATCGTAGCTCAATACTTCTTTGCCGTCCCAGAACACCGTCACCTTACTGCCACGGCTCTCAATACGCAGTTTATGCCATTTCTGCTCTTCATTAACCTGCTCTTTTGAAGCTGGGGCCGATACCAATGGAGTGAGCATATTCATGCGCCGTGCAGGACGTCCTCCGAAGCCTGGCATTTCACGTTCTTCCATCTGACAGATTGAAAAATCTGCTGTGGTGTTCTGTTTCTGAAGAGCAGCACGTGCAGCAGCCTCATTTGCTGCGTCAATCTGTGACTGTGTCTGTGCAGGTGTGAAAGTGCGGCTCTCATAATACGGATCGTGTATGCGGACAAAATAAGGCGAACCGTCTGCCTTGTTTCGGATAGCGAAACGAATGTCCATCAGACCACCACTCCAAGCACGTCGAGCCAACTTGTATGAACGCCAGTTCACGTCCATGGTCAGGTCGAAGTCACAAGTGTTTATGCTGTCAATCTTTAGCGGCTGTTCATATCGGGTAGGGGAGTGCAGCACCATGTTGTCATCCATAAACCATCCGTCGAAATATCCGTCACGAGGATGAATGCCGGGATATTGCTCTGGCTCAAAAGAACGTTCCTGTATGAGTTCCTGCCATACACCATTGTTGGCACTAAAATAGATATGCTCGAAAAGCTGTCCGTAGAGCATCTCGTCGATGATTCCTGAGGGCTTTTTGCTCTCAACCGTGATTGCGTACTCTTTTTGGGCACTGGCAGCTGTTCCTATCGCCAGAAATGCCAACAACAATAATTTCTTCATTTTTATCATTTTAAACGTTTAATTCATTCTTTTTTTTGGCAGCATCAGCAGCAGCCTTAGTCATAATATTCAATTTGCATTTCCTCGCTGACATTGAAGTCGTCGTGAAAACCGTCGTTATATTTGTAAATAAGGCTTAAACCACAATAGGTAGAGGGAACTTTCAATGTATCTAACAGATGCCATCTTGGACGGCCAAAATCGTATGATTCCCTATCGAGGATTATGCGGTTTGAAACGAAATCGAAACTATAGTAACCGCCACCAAAACATTGTTCACCGTGCTTCAGTAAATCCTTATGTTGATTAACCATGCCGAGACGGAAATGCCCGTCCATGGTGATTACAAACTTTGGTAGATTCATGCATTTATCTTTAGTTTAGCTAGCAAAATCAAGGATTAAAAGTCCAGCCGTTATCACCGTGGTATATCATCTGATGAGTCATACCACCATCGATGCAGATGTTCTCGCCTGTGATGAAATCGGCCTTTTCTGAGCAGAGATATAGCACCATATTCGCGATATCCATGGGATTTCCTACACATCCCACAGGTTGCTGCACAGCATCTGGACCTTCATATTTGGTGTAGGCGGTATCTATCCAACCTGGTGAAATACTATTCACTCGCACCTTTCCCGACAGGCTAACTGCAAGTGCATGAGTTAATGCTGCTATGCCACCTTTCGCCGCCGTGTAACTCTCTGTCTGTGGCATACTCATACGGTCTCGTGAGGATGAGATATTCACAATGGCTGCATTCTTGGCGAAATACGGTGCAAAGAGTTTTGTGAGATAGAATGGAGCCGTCACGCCGACGCTCATGGCATACTGGAATTCCTCGTAGCTGCACTCGTCTATTCCCCTCATCAGTGGCAGGGCATTATTGATGAGAAAATCAACATGACCATGTTTTTTGATTACCTCCTTGGCAAAATCCTCCAGCACTTGCTAGTCTGCTATGTTGCCTACATAGTGGTCGCCCTGCTGCTTGTCTATCACGCAAACCACAGCTCCTGTTTTCTTAAACTCCTCCGCAACGCATCGTCCTATGCCTTGTGCGCCACCTGTAATGACTGCGACTTTATCTTTGAAATCCATATTTCCTGTTTCTTGTTTAGTTTTTTATGCAAATGCCAACATCCATCCGTTTTTGTCTCAATTCTCCTTCAAACTTGTTCAATAGCCTGCAGAACTATCTTGTATACTCCTCCATTATTGTGTGGCTATATCTTTGATATAGGGAAGGGATTAGAAGCGAATTAGAAGCGAAAGAGAAACGGATTTGAGGCGAAGTATATAGATTTGATTTTTCAGATTCGAATTACTACCATTGGCGATGGCCGTACACCTAATGATATTCTTAACTCTTCACTTTTTGTTCTTGACTTATCTGAGTGCCCACAACATCCATCACCTGATTCTTAGTGCCAACGTGAACAGCATCTCGCACGTAGTCAAAAGTGCATGTCAGCCCAAATGCTGGCGCACGTCCTTTGGTTTGACAAGTGACAACGTGAACAGCACCTCGCACGTAGACAAAAGTGCATGTCAGCCCAAATGCTGGCGCACGTCCTTTGGTTTGACAAGTGACAACGTGAACAGCACCTCGCACGTAGTCAAAAGTGCATGTCAGCCCAAAGGCTGGCGCACGTCCTTTGGTTTGACAAGTGCAAAGGTATAGAGTTTTTTTTATACTTGCAATACTTTTTTCGCTTTTTTGTGTGTTAATTGTATTTAAAATTTTGTTATCATCCAATAAGTCAATGTCTTAGATGCTGTTTTTTGAGATATAGCTCTGTACAGTTTATAACATTCAGCCTTAAGGATTTGTAACCATGTAACCTTGTAACTTATTTTTCGCACACACCCCCTGTTTCTTTCGAACTTCTTCTTCAATAATAATAATATATAAATAATTAATTATTTATATATTATTATTGAAAATAAAAGAAGGAATTTTGAAGTTATGTGTGTGAAAAATAGGTTACAAGGTTACATGGTTACATTTTTTAGGTCTTATTCAGAGTGTAAATTGTTTATAGCCAGTTACTTTTCTTTATAAAATTAAAGTTTTGCTCAATGTGTAAAGGTGTCACCTTTTTGGATATGTCAATTGGCTCGTATATTCATTTTGTCCTTTCTATCTTCTCCATGTCATGTTGATATGAGGGATGTTTTCGAGTATGTAGGTGTCGGATGTCTGTTTGAATCCTACACTCTCATAGAATCCCTTGGCATATTCTTGAGCCTGAATCTCAATACACGTTGCATCGAGAAGTTCTATGGCTGTATTGATGGCATGAAGCATTATCTGCTTACCGTAACCCTTACCACGCTCGGTTGCAATGACTCTTCCTATGGATACTTCTGGCAGATGGGTTCCTGCAGGACACAGACGAGCCATAGCCACGAGTTTGTCATCTACCGTGAGCCATAAGTGGATAGCCGTCTTGTCATCATAATCCAAATCCTGATATACACAGTTCTGTCCTACCACGAAAGTCTCGCTACGTACCCTTAGGAGTTCGTATAATTCATCTGTAGTAAGTTCCTCAAATGTTTTCTTATGTAATATGGTGTTCATTAGAGATTGGTTTAATCCTGTTTTCTTACATTTTTACTTGCCCTTTATATTCACGACTATATACTCGGAGATACATCCTGTCTTGAAGTCTATTGCCCAGTCGCCAATGCCTGATGATACGATGAAATCGGTGTTTTTCCTGCGCTCATAGCCATAGTATGCATCATTTGCTCCAATCCATACACCATAATTGCCAAGTCCCAAGAATTGACCTCCGTGGGTATGTCCAGACAATACAAGATCCATCTTACTATCAGCCTCTTCTGCATAGTCATTTGGCTGATGGTCAAGACATATAACATATTTTCCCTTTGCACCTGCCATAAAGGAGGATGCGCTTTTACGTCCCTGCTTGTTATGATTGCCGTATGACTTGTCGAGCCTACCACAAAGAAGCACGTTTCCGGCAATGGCTACTGTCTCGTCACGCAGAATCCTTACGTTGTTCTGTTCAAGGCAACGATTCACATCCTCGATTGTATAACCACGCCTGCTGTTTGCCCAATAGCCTTCATCGTGATTTCCATAGACGTAATACACGCCATATCTGGTTTTTAGCTTCTTCAGAGCCTCACAGCTTCGCTCCATATCCTCTTTTGAGGTATCATCATCCACATAGTCGCCCACGATGACCACGATGTCAGGTTTTTCCTTGTTGATGCGCTCTATATACTGCTCAAACTCCTGCCAATGGAAGGTTGCGCCAATGTGAGAGTCAGAAAAGCCAACAACTCTGAGACTGTCAAAGCCGAGTTGCTTGTCTGTCAACAGGTTATATTCCGTTCTCTTTACGTCATGGGCATTATACCAGCCAATGCCAAGCCATACTACGGTAAAGGCTATGGCACAGATTCCTGCATAGTAATGCTTTCCTTGCTTTTTGGTCTTCTTTCTTGCAATCCACGCAATGGCATCGCATATCATCCATATTATAAGAAGATGAAGGAATACGATAACCATATTGACGAATCCCATGGCAAAATGGAGCGCCACCATGATGCTGATGACTATCAGAGCACCAATGAGCATACGCTTCCACCATTTGCGTGGAACTATCATGGAAATACTATGAAATCTGCAAACGGCAAATGCCATCCACACAAGTCCCGCAATAACAGCGAGGTTTACTATCAAGAATATTATTGGCCACATAAATTATGGGGTTATAAGGTTTGGAGGTTATAAGGTTTTGAGGTCGAAAGACAAAAGACAAAAGCTTTTAGACTTTAGCCAATAAACGTTTAGACCTATAAACCTGATAACCTTTTAACCTGAAAACCTTAAAAATTACTTATTAATACTCAAACCAAGTTTGTACGCCTGTTCCATATATGGTGTACCTGATACTGCTCCTGGACGTCCCATGGAGGTGGCACTCACAGAACCGCGCTCTGTTGGGTTAGGCATACACATCACAAAGCCTTTGAAACCGTTAAGGCACCACTCTGCCGTTTCCTTAGAATCCTGTGCACATGCGGTGATGTAATAGTATTCCTTGTTACCCATGCGCTCGTCACACCATGCGAGATAGGTGGCATCTATGAATGTCTTCATTCTATCATTCACATTCATATAGTATGTTGGTGATGCGAGGCATACCACGTCTGCGGCAAGGAACTTGTCAACAAGTACGCCCGTGTCGTTATTGCGAGGAACATCATGAGGCTTGTTTGCTCCTTGCTCAGAAAGAAACTCAAGGTTAAGGTCGGCAAGGAATATTTTTTCTACCTTTCCGCCAGCTTCCTTTGCACCGCGAACAAACTCATCTGCAAGCATATCCGTGTTTCCGCCTCTACGAGCACTTGAACTAATTACAAGTACGTTCTTACCCTCTTTCTTATTGACGGTTGTCTCACTATAAGGTATGCCAGATACCTTTGCCAAAGAAGCACCAGTAGGCTTTTCTGCAACCTCTTCCTGTTTCTTGTCTCCACTACAAGCAGTCATCATGCACAGCATTGATACTGCGACAAATGTTATTATCTTATTCATTTTATTCAACGTATTTAATCATGTCTTCTTTCCTTGGTTTTGCATCTGGATTCTCATTTGGATATCCCATTGCAATACAGTAAAGCAGGTTATATCCTGCGCTGAAACCCAGTTTCTGGACGAGCGGAGCACAAGATTCGCTCTCCTTCATCAGTCGGATAGGGAAGGCCATACAGCATGAACCGATGCCCTTTTCCCATGCAGAGAGCATGATGTTCTCGCCAAGAAGTCCGCAATCTATCTGCGACATATCATAGCTTGTGTCATTACTGATAAACACTACGGTTGTTGCTCCGAAGAAGATATTGTCAGCCCCAGGCTTCAGACTCATATCCTTATTGTCCTTGAGAACTGCATCTGAAATCTCCTTCAGCAATTGCGGGTTATTGACTATACGTATCTCATACGCCTGTCTATTCTGACCATTAGGAGCATTGATACCGCACTTGATAATCTGATCAAGGGTGTCACGACTGATAGTCTGTTTTGTATATTGGCGGATGCTGCGTCTTGCCATTATTACATTTTCTACAGACTCGGAATCTTTTGGCGACTCCTTGGTTACATCACTTTGTGAGCATGAAGTCAAAGCCATCATGCAAAGGATTAGAATTGATAACTTTTTCATTTAAACGATAGTTTTTTGAGGGTTAAAATTAAAGGTTTATAGGTTAGAAGGTTGGGAGGTTAAAAGGTTTAAAGGTTGTGAGGTCGAAAGACGAAAGGCAAAAGACTTTAGACCTTAGCCTTTAGACATTTAATAACCATTCCGACCTGAAAACCTCCGAACCTTTTAACCTGATAACCATATTATCTTATTTCTTCAGCCGTAGCACGCCAACTGAGTTCTCTGGCATCGTGAAGGTGAAGGATGACTGTACTGTGCCGAGGAATTCTGTTTTTGGCGTAATGGCCTCTGAATAGTTGAAATCGGCAGGTGCATCTGGATGAGAGGAATAGTAATTCTGATCGCCCTGATTCTTGATGTTCGTATCGTGTGCGGTCATGAATTCTATTTCTGCGGTATAGCTATCTGTTGTGTTTAGACTGACATTGATAAGCTTGTCCTTCGCCTCAGCATTCACAAACTTCAGATATATGGTACCAGTCTTGGTATCAATGGTAGGCGAGGTGTAGATGCTTCCGTCAACTTCGCTGCCATTTAATACTTCCTGATATTTCAGGGCACGATTGCCTCCTATTGAGAATAACTTCTGATAATAATAGTTAGTGGTGCGCCACAGACCTCGATTGTCGAACCAGATGAGGTTAGAGTTCCACTTGTTGTAACCTTTCTTGCAGAAGAGTGGGGCATAGGCTGCCATCACCACCATGTCGGAGTTACGCTCCAGACTAAGCCAATAGGCAGCTTCGGCGAGAGTGGAACGATAGGCGTTGTTGGTGTTGTTGTTGGCAAACTCACCTACAAACACACGAGTTGGACGGCTACGGTCGTAGGTTAGCCCCTGACCACCACGTTTTGAATCTGGTGCATAACGGCTTCCCTGACTTAAGAACCAGTCATCACCTTTGTAGTAGTGCTCATCAACATACGTGTCGGGATATTTCTCGTCGATTTCTGCATAGTTGTTATCGAACTCACGTCCAGCTTCGCGGGCACCGGCAGTCGAGATAATGATGATGTCTGGATATTGCGCCTTGATGGCCTTGTACATGATGTCGAAACGCTCCCAGAACTCTTTGCCTTGATTCTCATTGCCCATACCGAGATATTTAAGATTGAATGGCGCTGGATGTCCCATATCTGCACGCATCTTACCCCATTTGGTCGTTATGTCACCGTTACAGAACTCAATAAGGTCGAGAGCGTCCTTCACGAATATATCATGGAAACGCTGACGGTCGGCCTCGGTTTCAAGCGGTGCAATATACGAATGACGCACAAACTGACAGGTAACGCCATTGTTGAGTACTGGTAGCGGAGTGGCACCAAGTGCTTCAGCCATAAGGAAATACTCATAGAAGTCTACATATTGCGAGGTCCAGTATCCCCAGTGGTTGCGGAAACCGAGACGTTCTTCGGGCTTACCTATGCTGTTCTTCCAAAACACCTGTCCGAAATAGTTCGGGCCCTCTGATGCACAGCCGCCAGGAAAACGCATGAACTTCGGATTCAGGGCTGCAAGAGCCTCCATCATATCCTTGCGCAACGGACCGTTCTTGCCGTTATTCCACAGCTTTGATGCTTCTGGCAACAATGTCACGAAATCAAGAAAGAATGTACCTTCCTTATCGCCAGCAATCACCATTCGGCTGTCCTTTGTACGTAGAGCTTTCAGCTTACCAGTATATTTCTTCCACGCATCCTTCAGCTTTGGCAGTTGGATGACGTTCGAGTTTATGTTTCCATCAATATCCTCAAGCCAAACACTTACCTTGCCCTTATATTTCTCGCCCTGCAGATAGAGACCGAGGTCATAGCTAACATCTGCCTCTACAGCCAACGAAGGACGCTGGGTGTTGTTGCTGTATATTGCCCCACGATCACGTGAGCTTGGGGCAATACCATAACCGTTGGCTGCAATGCCATAGCCTGCACCGGCTTTCTCTATGTCGAAGCGAACGCAATACTGCACGTAACGCTGCTCATCATCGTATTTGTCGTTGGGATCGTAATCGTAATAGCGCTCAAACTTTGGAACAAGCGGATGATCGCTCACGGCATGAGCCTGACCTACGGCGCCATCTTTACTCACAATTGTCCATCCAAAGAATATAGTGTCGCTCTGAGAAAACTCATTTGCAGGACCGTCAGGCACGTTATAGGCTTGAAACGAGTTGTTTTGTATCATCTGTGCACAGATGCCACCATCAAGTGATTGGTTGATGTCCTCGAAGAATATGCCGCTGAGCGTAGGACTAATCTCTATGCCCAGAGTCTTGGTGTCGATACTCAGATGTCGTGTCCCCGTTTGTGCAGAAATAGGTTCAAACACCATAGCTAATAGCAAGGTCGATGTTATTAGATGTTTTCTCATATTTCGGAATAAATATTGTTTAGATAGTTTCGTTCTGATTGTAACATCAGAATGCAAAACTACAAAATAAACTCGACATTCACAAATGAAACCGTTGGAAATCAAATAGAATTAACCACTTTACTTGAAAAATTAACATATCTGCAAACGCTCTCGTACATACCGCACGCTGGCAACGTATTCCTCATCGGTGGTGAGGTGTTCGATGATCATTGGCATGTTAGGGTTCTCGGCGTTTGCCAATTGGGCATAGAGATTGATATCCAGCGTACCCTCGCCACAGGCACACTCCTGAAGTTGGAATGTGTATTCAGGCTTAAGCAGAATATCCTTCAGATGACAACTGACAATGGTGCCGTGAAGTTTCTCGAAACACTCTCTGAGAAACTCATCATTGTAAAAATATCTCTGAGGTGTGGTAATCATATTGACTACATCGAGATGGGTTGCGAACTCCGTGCGGTCAACATCCTCTATCAGGCGCAGATACTCATCTGGACTGCTGGGTATCATCCAAGGCATCGACTCTATACAGAATTTTGTATGCTGAGGTCGGGCGGTATCAATAATCTGACGGATCATCTTGACTGCCATATCCCACAACTCACGACTGAAATTCTTGCGATAACCGCCATCCCATCGGGGACCATAAGGGGTACCCACCACATTCACGCAACAGGTAGCACCAATGGCATCAGCCATGCGGAGTTGGCGGACTGCATAGTCAATCCACTTCTGACGTTCGTCGGAATCGGCAGCCAATGTATTACGCCAAACCCCCACTTCTGCGATAGTCAATCCAGCCTCGTCGGCAGCCTTCTTATATGCCATAAACACATCCTCCCCATCATCACAAGTGACGGGAAAATTCACAGTCTCAAGCCCTAAGGCTTTATGCTTGGCAGCCCACTCTTCAGGTGAACTATGCTGTAACGATGATGATATTCCCAGATACATCAGAACGCCCTCCTATGAATAATCGTAGCATCCATCTTATCCAATTCGCTCACACCAGTCCTTGCCATCACACCAGCCAGTTCGGCTGTCATCTCATTGATGCGTTGGGCAACGGCATCAGCACCGTTTTTAAGCAACGGCATCAGATGACGACCCACAGATACTGCCTTGGCGCCGAGGGCAAGACACTTGTAGGCATCCATACCGCTCTCTATACCACAATCTACGAACACGGGAATGCTATTGCCCGTGACTGATATGATATCCTGTAGCGCCATCAAAGGGGGTACGGCATATTGAATCATGCCGTGATGATGTGACACTACAATGCCCGCACATCCGGCCTTCAGACACTTTTCTGCATCGCGTGGACTAAGCACACCCTTCGCAATAAACGGCACGCCTGCAGCCTCGACAAACTCTGCCAGTTCTTCTGTCGATTTTGCCTTCATCGGCAGTCCGAACACATTGTCGTAGCCACCCTCGGAATTAAAAGCGTGGTCAATATCCATACCCACAGCGAAACATCCAGTCTTAACTGCATGTTCAATTTTACGCAGCACCTCGCGGTTGTCGGCATGTGGCTTGATAATCTTGATTGTTCGGGCACCTGTGGCCACAATCTCCTCGAGTTCCTCGTCGCTACCCATACCAACCCAATGTACAGCTCCACTCTGAGCAGCCGCCAGGGCATAGATGGTCATGCCGTTCTGGGCAGAATTATGCAGATGCGACAAGGCAGCCGTCATAATCGGTGTGCGGAAAGTCTCGCCAAACAGAGTCATCTCTGTGGTCGGAAGGACGGAGTCGAGATAACGGGATTCAATCAACAGAGAGTCAAAATAGTCTCTCGTAATCTTGTCGGAATTTGATGTAAATTGCATATTTTAATGTTTAGGTTTTATACTGACGGCGGCATTCAGCTCATCCATCTTTTCATCAGAAAGCTCATATTTGCCAATTACATAGATAGCCAGAACAAATAGTGCGGCTGGTATCAGCGTGACGAGCCAGAGTATACCTTGTTCGGCCATCGGTGTCTGCGTAGGCTCGCCAGCTTGGAAACCTACCCAGGCAAGAACAAGTCCAGGAATAACACCACCAAGTGCCATACCTGCCTTCATGAAGATGCAGATGAGGGCGTTCACGATGCCAGCCACACGTCGGCCAGAAGCAAACTCGCTATAAGTTACCACCTCTGGCACAAGCGCCCACATATAGCCAGTCGCCACAACCACTCCCGTACTTTTTACGAACTGTACTACGAAGAGCAGCGGATATGACTTGAGGCTCTCGACTGACATCATCAGATACATCAGAATCATAGCCACGATGGCGATACCAAGGAACATGCGGAACATGCCGTTTTTGCCTATTCTGTGCTTGATGGCAGGCACCATAGGCATGAAAATGAATGCAGGAATAGTGCCGAGCCACATGAACACCGTTGTCATCAGAGGGGTAGCGCCCATATTGAAGGTCATGAAATAAGAGTCTGCGGCGTTGCTGATGCTCATGGTGGTGAAGGCGATGACAAAGAATATCGATAATACACGAAGGGGACGGTTGCGAACCAACTCCATCCAGAGGTCGCTCACCTTGACCTGCGCACTCTCGCTCTTGTCCATCACTATGCGCTCCTTACTCTCGAAAAAGGTGACAATGAGTAGCATCAATCCCACCAATGCGAATATGCTCATGGTGATAAACCAAGCCTGTCCAGCTTCAGGCGTGTTATATACAGCCTCCATCTCACCCGTCTGGGGATTAAGCACCTTGGGGGCAAAGAGAACAATCACCAACGGCAAGGTCTTGATTATGAGTCCTGCCAGATTGGCCATAAACATACGTACGCTGGTGAGTATGGTTATTTCATTTGTATCGCGAGTGAGCGACGATCCCAAAGCAGAGTAGGGGACATTGACAAACGTAAAACTCATGCTCATACCCACATAGGTGATATATGCGTAGAGCAGCGATCCGCTAAAGCCGTTCCAGAAACAGAGTATCGCAAAAGTCGCCAGTAGCACGGCACCCAATAGCAGCCATGAGCGATATTTGCCCCAACGTGGATGCGATTTATCAACCATCGCCCCAACCATCGGGTCCCATATCACATCGATGATACGGACTACAAGGAACATAACCGCCACAGTAGCCGAATCAAGTCCATAGACATTATTATAATAGAAAAGCAACCAGATACTGACAGTCTGGTATATCAGATTCTGCGCCATGTCTCCAGAGCAGAATCCGATACGCTCCCGCCATGAGAGCTTGTAACAACCATTGATCACGTTATCCATGTGTAGGTGTTGAATTTTTTTGTTTCGGCAAATATAGATTTATTTCGGCACAAAGATACAATAAAATGAATGAATCACCAAATTTTATCGACATTATTTATTAACTGAAATTTTGCTTTAACCAGCCTTTTTCACCCATCTTTATAGAAAATGATAGAAATCCTTTGATGTTATCGGAAAAACAGATAAGCTGGAGTGGTTACTCGCCACCTCAGCTTTATTTATCGGGTAAGCAATTAAATAAGGATGGGGGCACGAAACGTGACTCAATCGAGGACTCCCTGTTTTAGGGCCTCCTTAAGGACGCATCAAGATTAGATAACATGAGTTACTTCCTCACGTTCAGTTTTTTTCAGAATTTTGCATAAACATGTACATGGAGACTATAAATACCATCAAACATGTTGATAATGAGATTGTTAAGAGTATGTACATATTGCTCAAACATATACATGACATGTACATGAGTCGACATGCTCGAATTGTGAATATATCATGTACAACTTATGTACATGTTTGGCTAACATATACATGAAGTTAAAGCGTTGTCTAACAAATACTTATATACGCCTTTCCCCCTCCATGTACATGTTTGCGCAAAATTCTGAAAAAAATCGCACTTGTAATCTCATCATTACAAATGCGATATCCCCTGTCTCTTTTGGGGCCTTCCTTTTACCTCCGCTTCTCCTTCGCTTCAAATCCGTTCCAAATCCGCTCTTCCTCCGTTCTGCCTTCGCTCCTATGAATGGGAGCTAAATGGGAGTCACATGGGACTTACATGGGAGGAAGAAGGTAGTTACTTAATAATGTGAATCCTATGATTCGGTTTTGCTTGATGTGTTTGCGGATAATTCGCACCTTTGGTGCTTGAACTGACACTTGCTTTAGCTTTATAAGCCTGTGAATAATAATTGCCAATACAATATTGATGAATGGAAAGTATTTTTATCTGCCTTAAATGAAAATCTCATGCAATTTGCGTTGCATGATTATATTCTTTGAGGTGAATTTTGTTTGATTTGTCTTTAATGTGATAATAATATTATGAGATAGTAATGTTTTGTAACAGCTTAAAAATAAAGAAGATAACCTTCTGTTAAAAATGTACTTCAATTTATAAGAGGAATAAAAAAAACAAAATCGTTTTGTTTTTTTAACAATTATTTTTGTGCAACAATTGTTTTTTTTAGTACATTTGCATGCAAAAAGTAACCTATTTCACTAAAACCTAAATTAACAATATGGATCTAGTATGTCAACATGAGTGCAATGAGAAAGCACAAAAAAGGAATTCTGTAAATGCGTATCAAGCCACGATGGAACAACCATCGCGAACTATTGTGCATGCAAAACTGGAGATGACCAACCCAGATTCGCAGGAGGAAGCAGAAGCTGATGCCGCTGCCAATGACATTGTGCAGGGTGGAAAGATTGCACGCTCTATCTTTGCTGGTAGTGCCGGGGGGGGCATATCTGTTTCTTCACAGATGGAAGGTCGTCTGAATAGTCTGCAAGGTGGAGGACAGATCATGCCCGACGGTTTGCGTAATATGATGGAACGTGGCTTCAATCGTGATTTCTCACAGGTGCGCCTACATACCGACAGCGAAGCTGCCAGTCTCAGCAGCAGCATCCACGCTAAAGCATTTACACATGGCAATGATATCTATTTCAACCAAGGTCAATTCTCTCCTAACACCTCTGAAGGCCAGAAACTGATGGCTCATGAGTTGACGCATGTGGTGCAAGGAGGGGGAAAGGTAGGAAGAAGTCCTAATTGTGAAGAACATCTATTGAGTGAAGAGGAAGGTGTAAAAGATAAGGTAATAGAGATTTGTAATAAAGTACTTTCTGTATTAAATGACGGAATGAAGAAATATCTTATTACGAGTGCTTATAAAAAATATGTTTCAGCATCTCCTGGCATTTGGGATTGTGATTTATTTTGTAATAAAGTAAAACAACTTCTCATAGATCTAAAAATGAATGTGAATGATTTGCCTATGAAAGTATGTAATGATTCTAAATATGTCAGGTCTGATGGTGAGGAGTTTCCTGTTATATGTGAAACGACAGGGGCTAACCATAGCATCGAAACAATAACTTGCTATAATCCATATATAAATAGTGTTGAAAATTTAGACAAAGCATTTACTATTATTCACGAATTTACTCATATGTGGGTAGACTCCAAGGATGATTGCTATTGGTCGGTGTCTGAAAACAACAAACTTTATTGTGGAAATAATAATATAGATAGGGGAAATGTGGCTAGTGCTATAGAATATTTTGTCAAGAATTTATATAATGGGAATACTCCTTTGACTTCTATGAAGAATGTTCCTATAAATTTGGGTGAGAGGCAAGAGGCTACTCCCGTTAAAGAATGATACATTTATGCATACTATTCTCACATCTGTACAAAAACGACTCATTAGGGCTGTGTTTTGATTTCTACTTTGATGTAAGCCGTCGGCATCTCGTGTCATAACGTGAGAAATTAGAGTGCAGCAATACGTTCTTCCTACCATTTTGGGGGAGTGTATCACGGTACGTTGTGGACAGAAAAATGGGAATTCTTACCATTGGTTATGGGAGAAACCAAACAGACCTTTTGAATCTGATTTCAGACGTGATTCATTGAAATAGTCCTTTGACTGTACACATATGGCATTTATTGAGTGTTTTTACTTTAAACGATGGTATGAAAGTAATAAGGACTTCAAGCAGTAGGAATTGACAGCCTGTGTCACAGCCGATGCAAAAAAATATAATGAATGTCCCCGAGACATAGGGGAAGTAAACCTGTATGTCTAAGGGCGCAAAGTGTTGTTGCCACTTAGAAATAAGCGTGGCAAGCCCGTCTGCATATCAAAGTCATACTTACATTACTGTGTTTTTATATTTTACCTAATATGCTTACCATTCTAACATCTATACAAAATTATCTTAAAACCTCCTTTCGTGAAAAGGAATCGGTGGAGCAAAACTTCGATAATGTCAACGTCACTCTTGCCCCTATCAAGAAAGATGGGCAGGAGGAAGGGGATGATATTACGATTTCACTGCTTCGCATTGAAGAGGAGACATCTCGAAAACCTCAAAATGTTTATCATTATAATAAAGATGAAGACAAAATGATAAAAAAAACAAACCCAGACGTTTGTCTCAATCTGTATGTCCTCATCGTTTCTCATGCTCAAAACTACGAGACGGCTCTGCTGGAGATTTCAAAAGTCATCTACTGGATGAACAGTTTCCAGAGCAAGGATTGCCTTGTAGAACTGCATACCCTTTCTGCCGAACAAAACAATAGTCTCTGGCAGACGCTTGGCACGGAAATCAGACCTGCCGTTGTATATAAAGTGAGAATGTTGACCATTGGCAGCGAGATCCTTGAGGAATCATGTTCTGTGGTTCGTTCTGGCGAGGATGGCAAACCTGTTCATTTCAGCGACAATTCGGGTGTGCGGTCAGAGGAAGAGATTTCAAATCAGTAGAAATAGTAAACGCTAAACAATGTTTTTTTATAAACCTAATAATTAAATTTTTTATATGTCAAATTACAAAACACCGGGAGTATATGTGGAAGAAGTTTCCCAATTCCCTCCATCAGTTGTTGGTGTTGCAACTGCAATACCTGTATTTATAGGATTCACGGAAAAAGTTCCAGAGGGTCAGGCAAAGAAACCAGTCAAAGTATCCAGTCTTGTCGATTTTGTTGACAAGTTTGGTGAAGGGGCCATTCTGTCTATTGAAGACGGCGAACTGAAAGGTGCTGAATTCTGCTTGTATGACAGTATCCGTTTGTTCTATGACAATGGTGGAGGCACATGTTATATCTGTTCTGTCGGTCAGTATAACACAAATATTGGAAATGTAACTGCTGATAACTATAAGGGAAAAAATAATGAGGTTTTCACATCCCTGGAGAAAGTGGATGAAATAACATTGGTACTTTTCCCTGATGCTGCATTGATACTAAGTGCAGAACAGCTTGGTACACTTCAGCAGGCTGCATTGAAACATTGTGGTGAAATGAAGGACCGTTTCGCGATTCTGGACGTTAAAGAACTTGGAGATTTGGATGAAACAATAGAGACATTCAGAGAGAATGTAGGTTCTCAATACCTGAATTATGGTGCGGCATATTATCCGTATGTGAAGTCCACTTACACGAAGGATATTGCATTCGACGAGATTTTGCAAAAGGAATTAGTCGATGAAGAGGGTATCAAAGCAGAATACACTCAACAGTTATCTCCAAAAGATAAGGTGTTGTTGGCGGAAATCCTGACTAAATATGAGGCTGCAACAGGATCTGATAAAAAACTTATAGCTAAAGCTATCGCTGTATTGATTCCTGGTTATTCAAGCATCGCAGCCAAATATCAGGCACAGGCATCTTTCGTTCCTGCCAGTGGAGCTGTTGCGGGTATCTATTGTGCCACAGACAGCAACAAGGGTGTATGGCAGGCACCTGCAAACGTGGGTATTGCCTCCGTGTCAGATGTGAAGGATCGCTTGTCGGATGCTAATCAAGAGAACTTGAACGTGGATGGAACAGCTGGTAAGTCTGTTAATGCCATTCGCTTTTTCAACGGAAAGGGCATCGTTTTGTGGGGCGCACGTACGTTGGATGGTAACAGTAATGAATGGCGCTACGTGCCAGTTCGCCGTCTGTTCAATTACATCGAAGAGAGCGTGCAGAAATCTACCAATTGGGCTGTATTCCAGCCTAATGATGCCAACACCTGGGTAAAGGTTCAGTGCCAGATAGAAAATTTCCTATCTAACCTTTGGCGAGATGGTGCACTGGCAGGTTCAACACCTGACAAGGCTTTCTATGTCAAGGTAGGACAGGATGTAACAATGACTCCTCAGGACATATTGGAGGGAAAACTCATTGTGGAAATCGGTATTGCTGCCGTTCGTCCAGCTGAGTTCATCGTATTGAAATTTTCTCACAAATTACAAGAAGTATAATTAATAAACAGAATATAACATGGCAACAAATAATTATCCATTGACAGGCTTCCATTTCACGGTGAAATGGAGTGATGACGACGAAAATGTAAGTTTCTCAGAAGTAACGGGCTTGAATGTATCAACAACACCTATCGAGTACAGAGAAGGTGCGAACAAGGAATATACGACTTTCAAGATGCCGGGACTGAAGAAATACACTAATGTCGTGCTGAAGCGTGGATCCTTTGCATCAGATAATGGCTTTTATGAGTGGTTTAATTCTATCGCAAACAATACAGTTGAGCGTAGGGATGTTATAATCAGTTTGCTTAACGAAGAACACGAGCCTGTAGTGACTTGGAGTTTGAAGAACGCCTTCCCAATAAAATATGATGGCGGTTCTTTAAACGCATCGGATGGTAAAGTGGTTATTGAATCTGTTGAATTGGCTTATGAGAGTTTCACTGTGACAAGAAAATAATACTGTCATACATGGGGTTGTACTGCCATTGGTGCAGTACAATCCACTCTCATAAACAAATCGAATCATTATGAATAGTTCGGACAAACTCGTATCTGGCTTCCATTTTTCCGTTAACTTCCTCAATCTCAGCATAGGAGGACTCGGCACTGTCGTCGGCGCATTAAGCGGTGATGTAACGATTGACATGTCGTTCTCCGAGGTATCTGGCATAGAGTCTTCTATACAAACGGAAGAGGTGGCGGAAGGAGGAAATAATACGTTTAAATATAAATTACCTAAACCCGCTTCACATAAGAATCTGGTGCTGAAACGTGCTCTCTCTACCGCACCATCTATGCTAGTCAAATGGGCAACAGAGGGAATACAGAACTTTAATTTTTCACCATGCGTTGTGGTAGTTTCATTATTGGATGAAAGTCACATGCCAATAAAAGTGTGGTCTTTTCACAATGCATATCCTATTAAGTTGGATGTTTCTGGAATTAATGCCAAAAATTCGGAATTAGTCATAGAGACATTGGAACTTGCATATAACTATTCAAATAGAATATTATAATCATGACAGTAAAGATTAAAGAACTGAATATCAAAGCGAATATCGTGAGTGGTTCGATAAAAGAGTCAGACTTAAAGCCCGAATCACCTCGAAGGGATCAATATGTGAATTCGTTGGTCAGGGACTTTTATGAAAACAATAATAATCGGAGGGAAAGATGAGCATATTGGATATCAAAAGCGGTAAAAGAGAATACATGACCTTGCAGGCCTATGAAGATTATTTTTTCAATAATGTAATAGGGGATGAGTATCAGGTTATGATTAATCCTGATACTTTCGAGAGAAGATTCACTGCATCGTATGAGAAACCTAAATCTATATTAGGAAAATATAGTATATCCTCAGGTCTATTCTCCGGGATGGGGACAACCACTTATAATTTTTCGCTTATCTTGGATGGGACTGGTATTGTCAATCCGGCTAAAAAGGACGTTAAAAAAGAGTTGGATGATTTAATGAATGTTCTGTTCACGAAATGGGGAGATGGAGGGCGTTGTCCCAACTATGTAATTATAACTTATTGTCATGAAACATTCAGATGTGTCGTTACTTCTGTTGTTGTAAAATATACTCTTTTTAACCCCGACGGTACGCCGCTTCGTGCTACCGTGACATGTTCATTTTCTTCTGCAGATAGATTTACCAACCAATCAGATATGAAGAAAAAGATATCAGAAAATGAGAAAAGTTGGTTTGAAGATTTCTCAGAAGTTATTTCCTCAAGTGTGAAAAACGAATGTGATTCATTGTATAACTTGTTAGCTATTAAGTAAGCATGAATAAGATTTGTGTGCAAAATGGCATAAAAGAATTCGAGTCCCCCTACATTTGCATAAAGGTGAATGGAAAAGATTTCGATTATCCGGAAAGTATTTTTTCGGTGGCTGTCAGACGTGAATATAATAGGATTTCTACTCTAGAAATGCATCTGAAAAACAAACAGGGGATATTTGAAGAAATTAACATGTCAAAAAAAGACATCTTTTCTACTAATTCTGCTATCGAAATGTGGATGGGAGAATCGATTGGAAAGGAAACATATTGTGCTTTTAAAGGCACAATTATCAAATTGGGCACATATGAAAATGACGAAATACTCCGCATTGAAGCCAAACATGTTGCAGAGGAGATGACGAAAAATCGTAAACTTCGCAGTTTTGGGGATAAATCAGATACGGAAATCATAAACGATATATGTTCGGAATATGGTTTCAATCCACCCCTTGATGATGTTTCAAGTGTCCCAAATGATAATAACACACAAGCAAACGTCACCGATTGGGATTTCATTAATATACGTGCAGAAGCCCTTGGGTTAATGGTATTTACAACGCCAGAGGGAATTTCCATAGAAAAACCTGATTTCCAGAAGAAAGCCCTCACTATAACAAAAGATGATATTAAAGAAATAGAAATCAATAATGATTCCAGATACAGTCCTAAAAATTATATTGTGCAGGCATGGAATTATACGGAACAGGAGACTGATGGCGAAAGTTCTGAATCTTCCGATTCCGAAGAGAATATGAAGGTTCTTTCCATGAGTGGTCTGGAAGATTCCCGTATGACGGAAATTTATCAGAATGCTCTTTCTATGCGTAATGATCTGGCCTATCTCAGAGGTAAATTGACAATATTTGGGCGGGCTCCTATATTGCCGAATGATGTTCTTGACATTGAGGATGTGTGGGAAACGTTTGGTATGAATGTCATCGTGTCGAAGGTTCTTCAAGTTGTTTCTGCGGAGGGATGGGAAACCAAAATAGAATTCGGATATGACGATACCGCCTACCTAAATAGATTTGATGATGTGGTTGCGAATCCTTCTATGGGTACAATCCCATGCACTAACGGATTGCAAATTGCAAAAGTTGAAGGTATCGATAAAGACCCTCTGGAGCAAGGAAGAATTAACATCCGACTTGCGAATTCTATGGAAACGAAATTGTGGGCTCGACTTGCCACATTGGATGCTGGTAATGGACGTGGAACCTTTTTTATGCCAGAAATAGGAGACGAGGTGATTGTCGGTTTTGTTGATGACAATCCTGGACAAGCAATTATCTTGGGGATGTTGCATAGTGGTATGGCAAAAGCACCTTTTGAACAAACAGAAGAGAATCCTATCAAAGGCTATGTGAGTCGGGAAAAGATAATCGTTCAATTCAATGATGAAAAAAAATCATTATCAATAGAAACTCCTGGCGGCAACAAGATCTTGATTAGTGATGAAGACAAAGGAATCTCTATGGAAGATCAGAATGGTAATATTCTCGTGTTGAATGACCAGGGAATTACGATGGAGAGTCAAAAGAAAATCACTATAAAGGCAGCGCAAGATGTCGTCATAGAAGGAAACAATGTCAATATTAAAGCCAAAGCTCAACTGAAGGCAGAGGGTACCCAAGGTGCAGAGTTTTCTGCAAAAGGTAATACAGTTGTCAAAGGTGCCTTGGTTCAGATAAATTAATAAAAAAAAAATTTTATGGCAGCAGCAGTAAGAATAGGAGATCTAACCAATGATGGAGGTGTAGTTGTAGGACCTGGAGTTCCGACTGTTCAGATTGGAGGAATTCCGGCAGCGGTTATAGGCGATATGCATGCTAGTCTAATTCCTGCACCTATCCATGCTTTTGTGATTGGAAGTTCAAACGTGTTAATAGGTGGCAAACCTGCTCTTCGTATCACAGATGCATGTGGGTGTGGTGCTGTGCCTGTAGTAGGATGTCCAACTGTAATTATAGGAGGTTAAAATATGAATGATTTTATCGGTACGGGATGGAGTTTCCCTCCACATTTCAACAAATATACCGGGAACGTAGATATGGTTTCTGGGCAAGATGAAATAGAAGGAAGTTTAAGAATCCTTTTTTCTACCAATTTGAAAGAAAGACTGTTTCATCCGGATTTTGGTTGTGACTTGCGAAGATTTAACTTCTCAAACAACAATAATGCTACGATACTTCGTATTCAAAGCCTCGTTTCATCAAATATAAAGGAATATGAGCCTCGAATAATCTTGAATAGTGTAAATGTGAATGTTGACGAACTCCTAGATGGAAAATTCGTTATCCATATTGAATATACAATCAAAAATACCAACTCAAAATATAGCATGGTATATCCATATTATATGTAATAACAGAGACGATTATGAGTAATAGTAAGAACATTGGCAGCTGCAAAGGAACGAGACAGAGTGACCGTCTCCCGAGTGCTCTATCTGATAATTATTGTAAGATAGATGAACGCTCTTTCAATGATTTAATTCATCACATAGCGGAATACGCCAAGAAAGTGAACTTCTATGGCGATAATGACGAATTGGATGGAAATTGGGAACCCTTTTTTAAGGAGATATATAATTATGAAACACAGTCAATCGAATTGAATTCACTCCAAAAACAGATGAATGATGGTTCGGTTCCTCCTCATTTGGCTTTGTTGTTGTCTTTCCTTAAACTGTATCAGATACAACAAAACAACCTCAATAAATTAGCAGAACGTCATCTTGATTTCTATTATAAAAACGTCTTAGGATTCAGTCCAAGAGAGGGTAGGGTAGGAAATGCTGTTGTATTCGTAAGCCCAATGAAAAATACTCCTTCTGTCATTCTGCCTAAAGGGACACTTTTCGATGCGGGGAAGGATTCCGATGGAAAAAACATTACGTTTGAATCCATAGAGGAAGTGACAATTAATAATGCAGAGGTCAATGGTTGCTACTATTATTATCTTGCCAATAACGGTAATTATGAATTTACCGATATTAATTGTCAAGATGAAAAGCAACATCTTCATGACGTACGTACTCCTAATGATGCGGTAGATTTTGATGAAAGTAAATTTGGATTGGCAATGGCTATTCCTACTTTTTTTCAGGCTAAAAACGTTAAAAACATAGACTTGGGTACTTTTGGAGAAAAAATTAATCTTGATTTTTTTGACGTGGAATATACTGGCGAAGGTGGATGGGTGAAGGTTGATGCCGTAAGGTATATCTATCAGAAAACAATCGCACAGGAGTATATTAGTAATGAGAAGAGGAAAGAAATGTCAACTTTTCTCTGGGAAAAGATTGTGCCGCAAGTTGACTATGAGGTATATTATAAGGAAATATCTTATAAGGATATAATAGGAATTGCAGAAAAAAAAGGTTTGTTGTCTAAAGCAAAGAAAATGTTTGTGGATGCCCAAAAAGATCATGGACAAAAAAAACATTATTATTTGCATATAGATGGCGTCAGGGAACCTGTAGCTCCATATAACTCCAGAATACATGGAGAGGGATACGACTCTGTAAACCCTATCATACGATTCGTTCCTAAAGATAAAAACATAATCAAAGACAAAAAGGATCATTCTTGGGATTTGTTAGACATCACACGTGAATCTTTTGAAGGTATATACCTACAAGAAGTGGGTTCGACCGATAACATAACCATAGAAAACAAATATGGTATGGTGAATAATGTTACAGGTTGTCATCCTTTTGGATATAATGGCATTGAGATTACCGCAGAGGGTAAATCATCTGTGAGGTATAAGCGACTAACTGTGAATTATAGTCGTCCAAATACAACGGATTATTTTTTAGTAAAAATCAATACTCCAAGTAGGGAAATTGACTATAAGTCCAATAAGAATAAAACTTACAGTATTAATGTTGAGTTTTGTGAAGAATTTAAGGTCGAAAAAACTGAAATAACAAATAATTCAGAATTTCCCGTTTTTAAATACACCCCAGATTATTCAAAAGGCGAAATATCCGCTTCTTCTACACCTGTTGAGCTGAAAGAGTCCATTACATACGACTCTAATATCCATATTCCTACGGGGAGAATGGAATTGTTTGCCATTACCCCATGGGGAATCTTAAAAAATGACGGAGAAAATAACAACCTATTTGCTAACGATAGCCATCCTTCGTTGTGTTACCATAAGAACAATGACAATAATAAATTTAAATCAGGCCTTTTTATTGCCATATCTAATATATTCCGCCCAACATGTCTAAGTCTGTATTTTGAATTAGGCAAATTCAATGTCGAGAAACTTCCAGTCTCCTGGGAGTATTTAGACAAAGATAATAAATGGCACGAATTTGATAGAATGAACCTATATAAAGATGGGACGTGTAATTTTACACGAAATGGTGTTGTGCAGATTTACTTGGATGATAATGTCTTTTACAAAAAACGGTATCTTCCTACGGATGTTATATGGCTGTTTGCCAAAATTGATAGCAAAAGTGATAGTAAAATCGAGTTCTTAAAATATGTAAAAAGCATAAGGACACAGGCTGTTGAAGTTATGTTTAGTGAGAACTCTGCTGGCACAATCAAAGATGATGTCTATTTGCCAAAAGGTACTATTACCAAACTCGTCAAAAACATAAAAGGAATAAAAAAAGTCGAACAACCTTTTGACGGCTTTGTCGGAGTTTCAACAGAAACGAAGGACGAATTCTATTGTCGTGTAAGTGAAAAACTACATCACAAGGGTAAGGCGTGGAGTTGTTGGGATTATGAAAGAATACTGTTGGAAAAATACCCTCAACTTGCTGCCGTAAAGTGTACCCCATGTTCTTCTAATCCAGGAACCGTAAAAATCGTTGTTTTCCCAAATGTGTCTTTGGTTCCGCAAGACAACATTTTCAGGCCACAAATTGATGCTTTTACACAAGATGAAATAGAACGTTTTCTTCCGACAATTTCTTCTCCTTTTGTGAAATTTACAATTGTATCTCCTGATTATGAGATGAAGGAAATCAGAAGTACAATTGTTCTGAAACAAGAGTATCATGATGATGAATATTACAGAGGAGTAATCAGAGAAGAACTGATTAACTATCTGACTCCGTGGCTCAACGATCCAATGAATGTCTCTTTTGATTCCATTATTCCTGAAGAACACGATATCTTGTTTTTTCTGGAAAAACTGGAATATGTTGACTATATAAAGACATTGGACATATATAATAAATCTGCATCTTCAGATTCAGATACCGGACATACGATTAAAATCACAATTGAAAAAGAATAATATGGCACTTATATCGCAGAATAATAATATCCCTATGGATGATATCAATCCTATGGATTATGATGCTCTAAGGGCATTCGGTATTGATTATATACAGAAAATTAGTGGCAAACTATGGACGGATTTCAATATCCACGATCCTGGAGTTACTATTTTAGAGGCTGTATGTTTCGCTTTGTCAGACCTGGCCTACCGTACGAATTTTACAATCGAGGATCTGCTGACCCCCAAGAATGGTATTAACCCTTCAATAGACAAACCGTCATTTCATGCAGAAGAAATACTTCCATGCAATCCAACAACATGCGATGAGTACCGAAAACTCATTTTGGAACACATTCCCGGTGTCAGAAATGTTAGGATTGAAGCAATTAATCCACTGGAAACTTCCGACTCAGACGTAATAAAGGGATATTATAACGTTTATGTGGAGTTGGAAGAAGAAGAGTACAACCATTTTTTTGACAAAATACATAATGCTTTTGATTCTGATGTCCATTCGATATACAAAGAGTATTTTGATGATAATTACAAAAAATTCTTTCAGGATATTCTACGGCATACCCTCGAAGACAATCATGATTCCGACGGTGAATTGCCTAAACATCATCATAGACCGAGTCGGACATATAAAGTATGCTATCAAAATGCGATAAAAAAATTACTCACACAACACAGAAACTTATGTGAAGACTTTGCTAATATAGTCATATTGGACACTGTCTATCTGGGATTTAAGTTGAGCTTAGATATCAAAGACAACGCAGATCCCAATGATATCATTGATAAATTGTATACAGAAATAGATAAATATGTGTCTCCTGTGCTTCAATATCATACCGTCCAAGATCTTCTTGATAAGGGAATGGCACCTGAGGATATCTTTCAAGTCTATCATCAGGCAGATATTCCTACCTATGGACTTATTGATATTCAAGAACTCCGTTCTATGCCCAAAAAGTCTGTCATATATTATTCTGATATCTATAACATTATATTATCCATTGATGGTGTTGAAGGAATAAAAGAATTTGGATTCATTCCAACAGATGGTATTGAGTTCCTAAAAAAAGGGAAAACTATCTATGGAATTAAATTATGCGATGAAAAAAATAGCGTTTTAAAACTTACTCCATTCCAGCTGAGTACAAAAAGAGAACGCATGAAACATTGGGTACATAAATCTGATGTGCAGAGTGAAATCACTTTGTACACAGCAAACACTCTTCCCATTTCAGCAGTTTTAATTCCAACGGCCTCAAAAAACACCAGACGTTTCTTGGATGAGCCATTAGACTATTCTCTTCCTAAAATAACAAGTTTCAACCGAAATATAGAACAGTTTTATCCTGTACAGAAATTACTTCCTCAAGCATATGCGTATATACCAGATTCGTCACATGAAAAATCTGTGCTTGATCATGCGAAAAAGCATCAACTAAAGGGCTACTTGGATTTTTTCAACCAGTTATTGGCTGAATATATCTCAAAATTAAGTTCAATTAACTCGTATTTTTCCATAGAAAAGGATACATTCCCAAAACCTTACTATTGGGATGGTGAGAAAGATGTATCTTCTGTTACTACAGAATATGACAATGTAGAAAATACGGAGATTATTTCTGCCGATGATGAAAGATCGCTAAATCTGCAAAATAAATTGCTTGACCATCTTATGGCAAGATTCAATGATACTTTTGCCGACTATGCAACTCTTTTATATACTTCCATGCATGACAAACTTCCCTTCTTTGAAAAATACTATGGAGTGAAGAATTCTATTGGCAAGAAAAAAATAATGTTGGCTGAATATCCATCCCTTAGTGGACTTCGAAGTCAAGGAGTTTGTTATAATTCTGGAAAATTTGAAATAAGTGGAGTGGAAAGAAGAATCCTGGCCAGATTGGGAATCTGTTATCCGAATTATCGACTGTCTCCAAAATTAATAAAGACAAACAAAAAGACAGGAAAGAGAACATTCCAAAATAATCACTTGGAGGATTACGAAAGAACATTTGGAATTCACATATTGGAACACATACTATTTGCTCCTGTAAAAGATGTCAATTCTAAAACAAAAACAGGAAAGAAACCAACAGAAGACAAGTACTCTTTTACTGTCTCTGTTGTTCTCCCTGGTTGGTTGGATGTATGTTTGTCCGAAAACTTCAGGAATTATGTTGAGACTATCATACGTGAAGAAATCCCGGCTCATATTAAATGTAATATTTATTGGGTGAATCCACTTGTTATGTGGGATGTCGAAAATGCGTATGTGGAATTTCTTAATGTTATGTCAAAGCAAACATATCCTCACAATCACAGCGGCTGGATAGAACAATATGAAACTGTTATCGGGAAAATGGTGAAGTGCGTCAAAGAAATTAGCGATAAGAAATCGGAATTTTCTCTTCCTAATGACGGGGAAATATCAGAATCTAATGATTCATGGGAACTTGTATCCGATGATAATGACGACGAAAACTTCGATCGTACTGACAGTTTAGTTTTATAGTAAAAGAATATGGCGTATCAATGACATTGTCGATTGATACGCCTTTTTCTATCCCATAATCTTTCCTTCTTTCATAAACTCTCTGCGAATACCTTCCAAAATGTCTTCGTTACGAATGATTTCTTCACCACGGCTCATAGACAATATGGAACAATACTGAACCACATTTAAAATGGAACCTCCGGTCAGTTCATATTTTGTAGATATCATCTTGATATCAACTGATGGGGCAAATTGTGTTTTTGGGGAAAATGTCTCTCTCCATAATCGTTCTCTTTGCTCTGCGTTTGGTAAGGAGAATCTTACCATACTCTGAAATCTCCGGGCAAAGGCATCGTCCATGTTTGATTTCAGGTTTGTAGAGAGAATAACCAAGCCGCGATAGTTCTCAATACGTTGTAACAAGTAGGCAACTTCTTGATTTGCATAACGGTCGTGGGCATCCTTCAAACCGGTCCTCTTTCCAAACAGAGCATCAGCTTCGTCGAAAAATAGAATCCAGTCTTTGTCTTCCGCAATTTCAAATACCTTCGAAAGGTTCTTTTCGGTCTCTCCGATGTATTTTGAAACAACCATCGACAAGTCAATGCAATAGACTTCTTTTCCTGTTGCTTTACCTAAAAGACTTGCCGTAAATGTCTTTCCACACCCCGATGGACCGTAGAACAAGGCGCGGTAACCTGGTTTTAACTTTTCATTCAACATCCATTTTTCCCTAATCTCGTTACCATATTTCACCCATATCTTGATTTCTTCAATCTGTTGCATTGTCGTTTTGTCGAGCACCAATTCGTCCCAAGTACGGGATGTTGAGATGTGTGTAGCCGGAAAGGTGCTGAAGTCATCGGGTATAAAATTACGGTTAAAAATGAGTCGGTCAAGATATTCCTGTGAGGCGCTGATTATCCAATTAGAGAATGATGGACCGCTGCTTTCGTCTTTATGGAAAAACAGAGAAGAGGCAAAGAATGGGTGACGAGTGAAATAGGCCGCCAATTCTATTCTTGAGTTGATGTCATCTCCTGCCAGAATGAATAGAGCTGTGGCCAATGTGGGTTGTATGCTGCCGTCTTTGCTATTTTCTATGCACCCGAATTCTGAAAAACGCAATCCCGTATCGCTGTTTTTTACTTGAAAACAGTCGAATAATTGAGGTTTCAAATAAGGGATCCACGCCAACATCAGCAGTACACGATCCTCGAAATTCATATTGTGTACTTTCAGAAAATATGCGTATTGATTGTCTGGGTCATTGATAGGGGTGGGGGATATTTGATGAATGTCGCTTACTTGGCATTCTTGGTTAAAATATATCTTCATTCTTGCAATGATAACATCAGCTAGCCATTGCAGTTCTTTTTCAATAAATGTTTCTTCCATAACTTTCTTAATTTGCACTTTGCCATTCTATTAATATATTTCTGTCCATCCATGGAAACATGAGCATGGACATCTCCCAGGGTAGGTCGTCCATCAGGATGTCTAGTGTTGAACCTTCCACTCTTATTAGCCAATACGGTTCCTCGAAGGTGATGATTCCCTGTCTGTGTATGAAACTTGTTTGGATGCCTTCTATGGAAGTTTTTGATATGGATTTCCAATATTGTTTGATGGCAGCAAACATGTCTTGTGCTTCCTTCTTCTCTATCTCGCTACAGTTATATTTGCTAGGAATGGGGAATGTAGGAGATAATCCGCATATAATTTTTTCCACATTTAACAGATGGCTATGATGCCGCTCTCTTTTGCCTGTTAAGTATCTCAACAGGTGAACTGCATGTATTTGTTTCTCGAGGGATATAAACTGATTGTTTTTATCAAGTAGTTTGACCTGCCTGAAATAATTAGCGAGAAAGGGGTGAAGGAGGACTATTCCTGCAGCATCAGTTGAATATCTTTTATGGGCTTCCGTATCATAATCGTTATATACAGAATTTGGACGCATGTCAGAAGATAGACCGTGTAGCAGCATCTTAATTTGTTCATCTGTCTTGATTTCTCCTGTTGAGAATTCATGGGTGTTTCCCTCGATTTCTCGATTGTGTTCAAGAGTGTTCTCATAATGTCGGTGTATTACTCTTCCTTCATTATTGTTTGCTACAGCTTTTTCTTTTTCCGAATAAATGCGTTGTATGAGAGCGTTTTTTGTGTCTCTAGCGACTGTGGATGTTTTTGTCTCGGCAGCCGAAGTTTCTGTATTTGCAACGGACACGTCTTTATTGACAGCGTGAATGTTTGTCTCGGCAGCTGAAGCGCATGTATCGGCAACGGACATGTCTCTATTAACTGCGTGAATGTTTGTCTCGGCAGCTGAAGCGTCTGTATCAGCAACGGAAATGCCTCTATTGACAGCGTGAATGTTAATATCGGCAGCTGAAGCGTCTGTATCAGCAACGGACATGTCTCTATTAACTGCGTGAATGTTTGTCTCGGCAGTTGAAGCATCTGTATCCATAGCGAGAGAGTCTCTATAGACTGTGTGAATGTTTGTATCAGCTGTGGAAATATCAGTATTGGCAGCAGAATTGTCGTCGGAATGTCTGGCGCTAGAATTTGTATTCGTATATGCTATATTCAACAAATCTTTCAGTAAATTCTCTTCTGAGAGTTCCTGCGTATAATTAAATGTTTTCTGTATGATGCCTTTCAGTACGTTTGTGGCATTTTTAAGAATAATAGAATTACTGTGCTCCTTTATACTTAGCACAGTAATTAACAATAGTTCTATTTGGGGTTTTGTTAATTCTTTGATTTTCTGTGATATTTCATGCTCTGTAGTTAAGTCTACTTTGCCCAGGACTCCTGTAAGTCGACGGGGAATGAGCTCGTCGTCAGTTATCCATTTGGTAAGAATTTGTATGAGTACTGACCTGTTGCTATATGCCAGAAGTCTGTATAAGGACGCAACCTCAGACTGACACCGTTTGTACAGTGCTTGTAAATCTGATTGGGCAGAAAGGAGTTTTTGCAAGTTTTCGTTCCACCACGTTTCAGGTTCGAAAAATTCTGGCTCTTCTGTCCAAGGTAATTGCTCTTGGCAAAGGAAATCGATCATGTGTTGGTATCTGCTTTTCTTTAAGACAGATATTTCCCGTTCATGCCTTGTATGCTCATTATTGTCTGAGATGTGTTTCTCAAGAACCTCTTTCAGCTTCATCTCCAGTTTTTGTGGGATGTCTCTCAGTTCAACACTCCCCAAATCGATTTCTATTTTTTCTACTTCGATTTGGTGTGCACGATAGGTTTCAATGGTATCCCTAATTGTCGGAAACATATAGTCATAGAAGTGACTCTCTGCAGTATCCAACGCCTGTTTTTCTGTGTAAACTAATTCGTTGTATTGCAGATTTACCCCCACGCTGTCTATGATGTTTTCTTTGATTGTTTTTGGTAGATTGTGGCGATTTTGCATAATTCTATGTAATTGTTTGCATGTCCTTTTTGTTATGGATACAAAAGTAATGTTTTTTTGTGATATCGCCAAATTTTTTTTCGATATTTTTTTATGGAATTTTAGTGCGTGTGTTGAGTGATGTGACGTTAATACGTAAGATGTGAAGTTTGTTACATATTTTCAATATTTTTGTATCCGTCAAATTCCGGTGATATTTCTTGATAATGCTAGCTGAATAGTCTGTTTTTATTACCTTGGTTGCTTCCCCTCTACATGGCGTTATACCTCTGTCATATTAATAGAACGTTTTTATCGTAACATACCACCTAAACAATGTGAGTTTTAGAAAATATAATCGTATGATAATTTGATTGTTGGTGGAGTTTTTTATTTGTAGTGCAAAAATGTAAATAGAAAAACGTATGTTCAATACTACCGATAATTTTACTGAAAATCTCTTTATGGCAGACAATTTTAACATAATATGGTCTGAATGCTTCGAATGAAGGTAATGTTTGATGCATATTGTATATATGGTCTACAAGTGGGAAAATAAGTTCAAACAGGTTCAATATTGTTATATTAACTATAATTTTTACGATTTTTTTGTAAAATCCACAATATTTAGTTGAAAATTTACAGAAAAAAAACTTCTATGCAGATAGGATGCACAAACAGAGTCTACCTTTGCAGTGGTAATTGATTGTTTAACCTCATAGTATGTCAGAAAAATGAAAACGAACAAGTATCAACGTCCTTTCATCTGCATATTACAAAATCTATTAAATATGAAATATATAGTTAGTAAATCCAGTCCTCAATTAGATGAGAAGTATGAAGAGTATATATTATACCTGCCATTCCTTTATGATCATCGTGAGGAGATATATTCCAATGCCGAATATTTTTATGCGTTGATACCATTTGTGCCCTTTACTTTGAAGGAGCATCAGGCTTGCATCGGCGCACTCTTAAGAGTGTTTGATAAAGGTGAGCCTTATCGCACAATAAATACCAAAGATAATACAATAGAGTTCATAGCAACTTTTTCAGGTAACCCTTTAAGTGGCACAACGAGGGGACTGAAGACTGTACTCTATGAAAATGATACCATACAGGTAAAAAGATTCGGCTATTGTGGTTATTTATCACTTGTGCATAAGATTGCCGTAGGTTATGATGAATACGACTTTCCTTATCATGAATCATCCTTGACACTACATGATGTTATCAGACAACTTGAAGAATGCGAAGGATAGCACTAATTTAATAAATTAATATTTAAATTTATAATTATGAAAACAACATTATCTTTCAAAGAATTTATGGCAAATGAAATTAGTTTGGCAAAAGAGTATCTTGACAACAATCCACGTAAGGAGAGTTACCCAGTCACACTTGGTAGTATAGATGATGATTGCCATGGCATATATTGTCACCATCTATCAGATGAAGAAAAGGCTCTTATACAGTCTTGGCAGACAATGACAGAGGATGATGAACTCTATGGAGTTGATCTTGATGAATTCCTTGAGGTAAAAAACATTGAACTCCGTGATAGGCTTTTGGCTAATGATTCGGTCTATAACCTACCCCATATCGATTCATGCGACCTGAACGATCCTCATAAATTCACAAAATGTATCATGCGTGAGTTTAATGAGGAAAAAGATACTCTATCTCCATCTCTCCATATAAATGTTCCTCTTACTGACGAGGAGTATGTCCTTATCCTTGCTGCATTTATCTCAGATCCTCACTTCACAATGAACAAGTTGATATACAAGTTCCCAGAGATTGGATGTAAGATAATGGATCATATAGTAAATGTCTCATATAATGGTCTGTGTGAGAATCCAAATCCTTTCATCATAATCTTTCAGGAAATCGAAGAGATTGCCAAGAAGATCAGGAGAAACAATACCGACATATAGAGATGGAGCATTAAGCCCTGCAAGGACAAAAGCAAACATGGAGTACAACTTGTCCTTGCAGAGCGGAATGACTCACTTGCTTATACATAGGACTATGCCTTAGGCTTTTTGCAAGTTACCCTTCGGCTTTACTTCCCTATGATCGGTGGGGCTTCGACAATTTTCCATTCGGTCGTCGACCTCTTCGAAGTTCAGGCTTCCTATCGGATAAATGCAGATAATCAATTGTACATAAAAAACGTCATCTTCCATTCTTTTAAATGAACTATTAAATTTATTATTTATGAGAACAAGAATAGCAAACAGATTGGCTCCAAGAACAAATCGTGAAAATGATGTAAAGGAGCTGATAATGTCGTATGAGACCATTAATGAAGAAAAGGCAAGGGCGATGTGCTATTTTGAATTAATTGAAGAGATAGCTAATAGGGCAGAGGACTGCGAGCTTCACCAGATGTTCTTTGAGTGGAACAAGGTATTGGTGAACGAACTTGCACAAAGACTGAATGTTACGCCAATTCAGGCCATTCTTTTTGCCGTGTGCCTTGAAAGGGATGATAGCGTTACAATCAAGGAAATTGGCAACTACCTTTCCTGTTCAAACATTAAGATGATGATGTATGCCAAGGAACTCGATGACCTGAAGGAAAAGCATCTGCTAAAAAAAAGTGTTGACAGACTGGATAGGAAAGCGTATTCTGTACGTAAAGAGGTAGTTGATGCGTTCGAAAGGGGGCTGAAGTATGAATATACGCCTAAGACCAATTTAACTGCTCAGACTTTAATAGAAGAATTGGATGAAGTGTTTGATGGCATTCAGGAAGATGAGCTTAGTTGGGAAGAGGCAGCTTCCGACATTATGGAACTGATGTCTGACAATCGTCACCTCTCATTTGCCAATGGGGTGGTTACATATTGCAAGGATCATATGCTGGGTGATGATGAGCAACTTCTGCTTTGCTTCCTGTGCGTTGCTCTTGTTAACTTTGGACGTGCTTGTTATAGTATAACGGTCATAGAGAAGTTATTCCATAGTAGCCGTAGGATGGTGAATGCTGTTAAAAAGAGTCTCGTAAGTGGTGATAACGGACTGATACAATGTGGATTGATTGAATCTGCATGCAACAATGGTATTGCCGACGGATCAAGTATAAGCCTGACAGATGAGGCAAAGAAAATGCTTCTGTGTGACTATAACATTCGGAATGCCGTGGCCATGCGATTAGAATCAAAGCTGATGTCATGCTCAAATATAAAGAAGAAGGAATTGTTCTACAATGAGCATGAAGGCAAGCTGATCAGTCAGCTTGCATCGCTTCTGGATAACGAAAACTTCAGAAGTGTACAGAAGAGGCTTGACGAGAAAGGGCTGCGAAAGGGCTTTGCATGTCTGCTATACGGTGATCCGGGAACAGGTAAGACGGAGAGCGTATATCAGTTGGCACGAATGACAGGTCGTGACATCTTTGAGGTCAATGTCGAAGAGATAAAGTCCAAATGGGTTGGCGAAACAGAAAGCAACATCCGACATATGTTCCGACAATACTATGAACTCTGCAAGAGTCAACCGGTTGTCCCTATACTGCTGTTCAATGAGGCGGATGCTATCCTTGGTAAGCGTAAGGAAGGTGCAGAGACTGGCGTTGACAAGATGGAGAACTCATTGCAGAACATCATACTTCAGGAAATGGAGAGACTGGAGGGTATTATGATAGCCACGACCAACCTCACCGAGAATCTGGACAAGGCATTTGAACGCAGGTTTATATACAAAGTGCAGTTTAAGAAGCCTGAAACGGATGTCAAGGCAAAGATCTGGAAATCAATGTTACCCGACTTGACTGATGAGGAAACTGCAGTACTAGCTCGAATGTATGATATGTCAGGCGGTATGATTGAGAATATAACACGCAAGAAGAGCGTGACGGAGATCATCACGGGAAATTATGTCGGCTTTGACATGATCAGGGAAATGTGCGATGATGAGACCATAGTGTCATCACGCAAAGTTGTTGGATTTTAAAAACATCAAGAACTATGTTAAAGGTTTTCAATTTTATCGGAAGTATCGCACTTGCAGTATATGTAGTAGTTTACACAATTTACGCTTGGACAATTATGTTCCCAGTAGAGCTGGTAAAAGTTGTGTTTGGCTATGAGTGTGACTTGCAGGAAGAACAAGAAAAACAATAGAATGGGAAAATATAGAAACATATCTGTTATTACGTTGACAATAGTCATGGCTCAGATATTGTCAGGATGCAGCTGTGCGGCATCAATGGGAATGGAACTGCCTTCCAGTACTCATGATGTAGACAGAGCCTGGCACTATACAATTATATCAGCATTAGAATCACCATACGGTGGTGCTGTATTGCTTGTATGGATTTATGCTTTTTTGTCAGCCTTTGCCTATATGTTTGGCAGAACTAATGACGTTGTAGGCAAATATCATTATATCTGGAGTCATGACAAAAGCAGATGGTATTCATGGACTGATTATTCTGACGGTCCTATCATACCCAATGGTAGTAAGGAGCGTGGCAACAAATATGTGGCATGGGTAGGATTCGCAATAGTATTCTGTTTCCTGATGTACTACGTTGTAAATGCCTTCAATCTGACGAACGCATTACAATGGGTGATAGCTGCTATTGTGTTGATCTTAGGTTTCTATTTCATACGTCCCTTGGTACAACCATTCTTCAAGTTATTGGCTATGATATGCTGGGGCGCGGTAGCCATTGATTTTGCTATGGGCTTGGTAATGGGACTTTCATGTATTAAACTTCCGTGAATATTTTACTGCATTTATTTGCTTGTTCAAAAAATAATTCGTATTTTTGCCAGCAAATAACTAAAACAGAAACATAATTAATCTGATAAATTTGCTAATCCAATATGATAATCATTTATAGTCCATCATATAGTGGTGCATACTATATGGATATGAGTAGCAACAATGTTGCAATGGGTACGCAGGTGCTTGATACTCAAGGCCTGATTGAACAGATTGCATTACATGTAGGCTTGTATCATTGTGTGCCAACCTTTCCTATCCGACTTGCTGCATACCACAAGGCTTTATGTAAGTATAATACAGAAAACCCTACGAATGTGTTCAATGAAAGTATGAAGTTGGATAGCATGGGCGTGGCTAAGACTTTGCTCCAATGGCGCGATGTCCTTGCTATTGCTGGCTGGAAAGGTAATGAGCACATGAACACATCTCTACGTCTCAGTTCGCTTGCGGGAATTGACAGGTGCTATGAGGATGACAGTATTGCTGTCCTTCTAAAAATGCTCATAGAAAGGCTTCTTAAAATGAAAAATAATGAGATGGCAATACCTTCTGTATTAAAGTCTCTTGAGATTTCCGTGCCATGCAAAAAGGAATGGCTACCTGACTATATTATCCCTTTACTTGACATTCTAGAGAGTCTTATGGGGCATGAAATATGCTATGATGGATGTAAGGACATAGAATGTAAGGTTCAGGTTGAGGAAATTCGTTTTACGCAGCAGTGGCAATCTGAAGCATGGCTTTCACAGCTGGAGGATAATGATTATGACCTGTGGATCAATACTAATGGCAAGCGACTGGATAATTGGTTACACATGTCGGGCAAACCTGTTTCTGGCAGTATTATGAAGAATGGCAATCCGCAGATTACACAGTTGTTTATACTTGCCGTACAGTTGTTCCAACGCCCACTTGATGTTAATATACTGCTGCAATACCTTCTGCTACCTGAATGTCCCATAGACTGGGATGTACGCTTTGAACTGGCAAGAAATATTGTCAGTGGTGGTGGCTTTACGGATGATAAGATAAAGGAAGTGCTGGGTATTAACGACTTTGTGGAACTGACGAGGGAAACGTCTGATATAGATAAGGAGAAATTGGAAGATTTCCTTAAGAATATTAGCAAGCATGCAACGACTCGCGCTACGTCAATCGCTGCAATGCAACCTCTTGATGTGCGTGTCGCTCAGTTGAGAAATGTTGCTGAAATGACAAATGCTTTGCTTATGATGATCACCGATTGTAAAGACTCCAATATTTCATACAAGGAACTTATGCAATGGGCACAGGCTATATACGAATCAGCTGACTATATACAGTATCAGGCTCAGGTTGGTTGCCGATTCACGATAGATAAGCCTGAGAATATTATTGGGAATGTACGTAAGGTAATTTGGTGTGACTTCTATGGTGATGTTACATCTACACTATCAACCGACTTTCTCTCGCCAAAAGAACTTGATAGCCTAAAGAATGCAGGTGTGAAGCTATGGAATGTTGAGAGTGAGAAATGCTATCAGGCATGGATGAGAAAGAACGTACTGAGGCTTACTACGGAAAAGTTAACCGTAGTGACTTGCAACAACCTTGGAGCTTCAACCATACCTATGCATCCTCTGTACATTCATTTACCAAAGGATAGAACTGAGACTAATGGTGATGAACTATATAGGAAAATGCTAAATAAAGGCGTGAGTCTGGTGGATAACCATAGGCTTGAGGATGAAACAGAAGTAACCTTTGATGCAGATAAGTACAAGGTGTCATGGCGCGCTACTGAAAGCCACACTTCTCTTACAAGCTTGTTACAGAATCCTTTAGACTACGTGATGAAGTATATTCTTGGCTTCCATGAGGTAAGTGCATCAGAAATCAAAATGTCATTGACAAATGGCAACGTTGCTCATGAGACTATAGAAAAACTCTTTACTGATGGAAAAGACTCTCATGACATGAAACGCTATGTGGAAACAAGCTTTGACGGGGCATTTGCTAACGCATTGGCAAGGAAGGGTGCTTTGTTACTGTTACCTGAGCATCATATCGATAAGGATAGGTTGCAGTTCCAGCTGAGAAGGTGCATAATGCAGTTGGTTGATGTCATCACCAGCAATAGACTCAAACTTATCGAGTGTGAAAGAAAGGGAAGTATAACTTTTTCTGAAATTCAGCTAGATGGCTATATTGACATGCTCTTTCATGATGCTGATGGACACAATGTCGTTATAGATCTGAAGTGGACAACAAAAAAGGATAAGTTTAAAAAACTGATACAGGAGAATCGTGCAGCACAATTGGCTATCTACAAGGCTATGTGTACGACACTTGATAAGACACCTGACCATATAAAGACAGGTTTCTTCGTTATGCCTCTTGGCAAACTATTTACATCTGATTCTTTTGTGGGTGATAACGTGGAAATAGTAAAACCAGAAGAGTGTGCTGATGTCATGACGATGATCGTCAATGGATATAAGGCAAGAAAAGAAGAGATTAATGGTGGCAAGATAGAAACTGCCGGTGGTATGCTGCTTTCTGATATAGATTACAGTAAAAAAGAAGATGTCTTTCCCCTTGATTCTGAGGGGAAGAAAGAAAAAAAGAAGGTCGAGAACAAATACTCTGACTATAACTGTTTCATGAATTAAAAGAAATTGCAGACAATGAAAAAAATATATATTAGTGCTGGTGCGGGATCGGGCAAGACATATACCATAACGACTGATGTTGCGGAACTTATCAAGGAGGGAAAGTTGCAACCGGAAAAGGTGATTATGACAACCTATACCAAGGCTGCTGCCCAGGAACTTAGGGAAAAGACAAAGAAACAACTCGCTGCCATAGGCCTGTATGAGGAGGCTTTGCAAATGGATCATGCCCTTATAGGGACAGTTCATTCCGTCGCTAACACTTTCCTGCGCAAATATTGGTATCTGCTTGGTATTATGCCAGATGCCTGTGCAATGGAGGAAGACGAACTGGATGCTTACAGGAAAATGTCGATGAAGGACTTGCTCACTAAGGACGAGAGAAAATTCATGTTTGAGTACTGCGAGAAATATAACGTGCAGGATCCAGATACTTATCAGCTGAACTATGAGTTTTGGAAGACTGATCTCTGCAAGGTTCTTGACTATATGACCTGGTACAAGATTAGTGACGAACAATTGGAAAATAGTAAGGAACTAACCCGCTCCATTGTCGATTGTCTGAAACCTACAGCCACTAAGCCTGAATTGCATGAGATAAAAATAGTACATAAAAATTTGCTTGAAACGGTGAATAATGCAAGGAAAAGTGAAAAAAAACAGAAGCAAATCGATTTTCTATGTTCAGTTTCTTTGGATGATATACCGACAGATGATATCTTGGTAGAATTGGCGAAAATTGCCAATGACAGGAAACTTGATTCTTGCGAATCCGACAAGTTGTGTGAATGGGCAGCGGAATATGGATATTTCGATTCTGCAAGCATAGAATATCACACCCGTTATGCTGATATTATCTTCCGAATAGCAACAGAATGGAGAACAAAATATAGAGCATATAAGAATGAGAACCACCTTATCGACTTCAATGACATGGAAGAACTGTTCTCCCATCTGCTTGATAACGAGGAAGTAAAGGAGGATATTAAGGCGAGATATAAGCAGTTATATGTTGATGAATTTCAGGATTCCAATCCTATACAGGTGGAGATATTCCAGAAACTCTCGACATTGCTTGATACCTGCTACGTCGGTGACAAGAAACAGGCTATATATGGTTTCCGAGGTTCTGATACCGACCTTACCACGGCTGTAGCAGATAGCATTAATGATAAGACTACTCTCAAAAATTCATACCGTTCTGTGGATACTTTAGTGAATTTCTCTAATGAGATCTTCAAGAAAGTTTTTTGTGACAGTATGAGCAAGGAAGAAATAGTCCTTTCTATGCCAACAGACATGAGCAAGGGGAATAGAACGGAGGTGGATAAACCTCTGCGACTTTGGCATTGGGAAAAGGATAAAGAACTAGCTCTGCATATTCAGCAATTTATTCTGCGAGAAGGTATTGCACCAAAGGATATTGCTGTCCTTGCAAGGTGGAATAGCGAACTTGATTCACTGGCCAATGAACTGGCGGCTTTAAAAGTGCCAGTATGCAGGGAGGCAAGTGATATGAAGGAATCACGTTCTTGCAGACTTATGAAGGCATTGCTTACGCTTGTAGCAACTCCATCTAATGAACTTGCCAAGGCTGAAGTTGCTTACCTTACCGTGCCTGGCTATAACTTAACCGAAATTATAGAGAATAGGTTAAGTGCACTCGACGGCAAAGAGAATTACTTGACAAAGGTACCACTCCTTAAGAAACTGAACGAACTGCGTGTTTTCAAGCACGAAGACGATGATATATACAGCCATAATCTACTTGGCTACCAGAGTATTGGTGCGCTTGTAGAATCTTTGGTTATAGAGTTGGATCTATATTCGGTTGTGAGGACATGGAAAAATGCAAATGTAGAAGAGTCGAATCTGCAAGTGTTGGTTGATCTTGCAAGAAAATATGAGGAGAATGCTTCGAGACTAGCTCGTCCTGCTACAGTTGTCGGTTTTATCAAGTATTTTACTGAGCAGAAGCAGAAGGGAGCTGCTAACGATGAGGGTGTCCGTCTATTCACATATCATAAGTCTAAGGGCTTGGAATGGAAGGTCGTGATATTACTGTCGTTGGATGATGATCCTTCTGATGATATTAACATAGCCTTGAAGTCAATGTTGGGATGCCAATGCTATCGTGAGGAACTTCCTACGGCGGAAAACACTAATCCAGCGATGAGCATATCCGTTGTTAGGAATATCTTTGGCAAGAGCCAAAATCAATCTGTTGTAGACCGATTGAGTAAGCATAAAATTTGGAATGATGTAAAACAACGACAGGTAAGCGAGGCCGCTCGTTTGCTATATGTTGGTGTGACAAGGGCAAGGGAAATATTGATTTTGACTTCAAAAAATAAAAATAATGAACTCTGTCTGAGATGGTTTGAGGCGGTTGGTGCAAAACAGGCTCATAAGATAGCTGCAGATGAGATGGTGGATATCTTTGATATTGGCTTGAATTTCTATGTAGAGAAACTTGATGAAAGCGAACTCATCGAATGGCCTGAAGAAAATGAATCTAAGGTACTTGATGTCTGTGCAGATTTCTCAAAACTGAATAATGCAAGGAATATATCTCCTTCAAAGGCTGGCAAGAAAAATCATGATATAGATGTCATCAACGATAAAGAACAGCGTATAGATGTCAGATGTCAAGATGATGCCATGATGGGTGATTTTATTCATCATGTATTCTGTTGCATGGATTCTGACATAAACTTAGATCAGATTAAAGATCTGCGAATCAGTTATGGCATTAAGGAACAAGAGTTTCCTAGTCCAGAGAAATTGGTAGATGCATGGAAGAATTTGACCGATATCCTTGAAAAGAAGTATGGTAAAGCTTTATGCAGACATCATGAGGTGCCTTTCAGGCATATTGATGATGAGGGACATTTGGTGAGTGGCTATATAGACTTGGTATGGGAAACGCAGGATGGTTGTGTAATTGTTGACTACAAGACATGTCCAGGAAACTATAATATAGTCTTTGACACTACAAATGAGCACTATGCTGGTAAACATGGTGATCAGTTGGATTGCTATCAACGTGCCCTTATTGCTGCTGGTAAAAATGTCAAGGCAAAAGTGATTTATTATCCAGTCACAGAATTTATGGTTGAAGTGAAATAATACATATAAGGCATACTAACGAAGAACATAATACAGCTTAATATGTATTTTTGTTCTGTCAGTGATGATAACAAAATAAATTGGTACGATTTGACATCCAAATAGATGAGTCTCTTCTCTCAGAAGCACATTACAAATCAGACCAAGTTATTTTGTTGTCATCACTAAATGTTTATAATACAAGAGGTTATAGGCGGGAAAAGAACATATTAATCTCGTTTTATTCGGGATCAGGTTCTGCTGCCATCCAGTTGATTGATTCATCATCTTTCAACTCATACATCAGAGTACGTTTCTCGGCATACTTTCGTGCAAGTTTACTCCAGTCCTTGATGCTCATGGCTGGATATTTTTCACCAAATTCAAGGATGGCTTCTTTTGCCAAGCCAAGTATTGATATATCAGTTTGAACATCTACGATTTGGCGAAGCAAGTTATGCACTTGAATATCTTTTTCAACATCTTCAAGTACTTTAAACTTGTTTTCAACCATCTCTAACTCTGTTATGTTCTTGAAGGTCACATACATAAGCATGACGCTTACGACATGAATACCTAATTGAACATCTTTTGCATCAAGGCTCTTGGCTTGATGATTCTCGTCGTTACGCAGATTGACAAGAATATCAACATATTGTGCAAACTTCTTGTCTATAGGCTTATCGCTGTATTGAAGCTTGTTCAACTGCATACAATAGATGGCATTACTGAGAGCTGCTCGTTCTGTATCACCATTCTTGTCTGTAACCTCTTTGTCAGAAATCAGGAAGTATAGCTTCTTCAAGTATGACTCATAACCTGTCACCAAAGTTTTGAGATATGTTCGCTTTTCGGCTAAAGTCAGAGTATTAGGACTACAATAGAGTTTGAACAGAGCAATAAGAATAGTTTCGTTAAGACCATTGTATTTGCTTATACTATGGACATTAATTACATCAATCATCCATTCGAATGCTTCTTCAAGAGTACGTCCTCTGCCAGCAAGACCAGCAAAGTCTTCACGCACCAAAGGAATCAACTTATCCTGTAGATTCTGAATGGTATATGCCTTGGCTTCTTGCTCACGAAAGCGCTCGTATATAGCATGTCCCATCTGTTGCATCAACGTCTGATAAAACTCCGGATTCTCGAAGAGCTTACGAAATGAGTCTGTCTGAGTATTATAACATGTCTGTGCAGCACTATCGAAGACTGAAGGGAATATGCTTTCCACAAACATATTCTCGTCATTACCTACAGCTTGCTTCGCCAATTTCTTGGTTGCCTGTTTCTGGATGAGGTCAAAGATACCCTCAACCATAACACGGTCAGCCTCAGAAAACTCACCTCGGAACATGATGTTTACCTTGTCAATAATATTGTCGAGCAAATCACGTGTATCTTCCGGCTTCTTGCTTGCACCTGGGTTTTCGCCTTTTATTTCGGGTTTATTACCACCAAGGATTATAGACTCCATTTCATTAGCCTTGATACTATTGTTCACCAGACGCACTTTCTTTTCCAAATCCACTTTCTCATGCGGATTCTTTGGCAAAACCCTGTACAAATAGTCTGCAAAGATGCATGATTTCATCAAAGAACGGTCAAAGGTTCTTGCTATCTGTGCCATGTAGGAATAGAAACGAACGAAGTTCTTAATCTTACTACGTACAGAAAAGCGAGCCTCTTCATCAAGTTCCTCAAATCTGTCAACAATAGGTTTCAGGAAATTAGAAAGCGCACCAAGCTTTGACTTGTTCTTCTTATCCTTGGAAGATGCAGTATAGAGATTATAGAATTCCTCTTCCTCGGCTGTTGACCAAAGATGATACAATTCAATATCCTTATGGAAAGTATAGACATAGTTGATATCTACAGGATTGATAAGCTCTGTACCTTTGTAGAAAGGCTCGAATGCTTCTTTAATGTCCTTTGATGTGTTGACAAAGTCAAAGACAAAAGTGTCCTTTTTTATAGGAATAGAACGATTAAGACGTGACAAAGTCTGAACGGCCTTTACATTTTTCAACTTCTTGTCAACGAACATGGTATGAAGCATAGGTTCATCAAAACCTGTCTGATACTTATCTGCAACGATAAGCATGTTATAGAAGTCGCTTGAGAAGTAGAGTGGGAGCTTGTCTTCAGAAATAGTCTTCTCACCTCTCTTATTCAGCTTAGGCTCCGTATACTCTACACCCTTGTATTCAACTGTACCTGAGAATGCAACCATAGGATGAACATCTTTAATGTTATTCTGCTTGCAGTATTCCTTGATAGCAAAGAAATAGCGTACAGCATGAGCACGACTTGATGTTACAACCATTGCCTTAGCTCGTCCATCCATGTTTTGAAGGGTTACCTCACGGAATTTCTGAACTATGATGGCTGTCTTCTTATTGATTGTGTCCTTGTGGTTATCATGAAACGCTTTAAGGGCAATAGTTGCAGGAGTTTCCTCGTAGTCAGGATTGTCCTCTGACTTACGTGCTATCTCATAAGAAATCTCATAGGTCGTATAGTTCTTCAATACATCCTTAATGAATCCCTCCTCAATAGCTTGAAGCATAGAGTAGTTATGATAAGCCTTGTATCTTGGCTCATCATCACCTGCGTTTGCAATCTCTACTCCAAATGTCTGCAAAGTCTTAGGCTTAGGTGTGGCTGTAAAGGCATAGAAAGACAGATTGTTATGTTGTCCTTGGCTGAGAAGGTCAAGCATCAGGCGGTCTTCTTCCTTTTCCAATTCCTCAACGCTTTTGTCTTCCCATTCTGCAAGTTCCTTCAAAGCCTCATCTGTATCAGCCAAGGCTGCCTTCAACCTCTCTGCGCTCTTACCGTTCTGGCTTGAATGTGCTTCATCTACCACGATGGCATAATTCTCGCCACCATGCTTCTGTATCTGCTCATAGATTTGAGGGAAGCGTTGTAGGGTAGTGATGACAATACCTGTATTCTCGGCGTTGATAGCGTCTCTGAGCTTCTCACTTGCTTTACTATCATCCTCGGTTATTGTCGTTACGGTACCATTAGTATGCTCAAAGCCCAATATCGTATTCTGTAACTGACGGTTCAATACCCTACGGTCGGTAACAACAAATACGCCTTTGAAAATGCTTGCATTATCCTTGTTGTGAAGAGATGCCAAACGGTATGTAAGCCAGGCAATTGAGTTTGACTTACCAGAACCTGCAGAATGTTGAATCAGATAGTTTTTACCAGAACCGTTGGTTTCTGTATCGTGGATAAGTTTCTCAACCACATCAAGTTGATGATAACGAGGGAAGATAATCTTCGTCTTTGTTTCTGTCACTTCCTTCTCCTTGCCATGCTTGTCAAGAATGATTGAGATCTTTGTCTCTTCCTGACGCATGATATAACGTTGTAGAATTGCAAGTAACACATCTCTACGGAGTACATCCTTCCAAAGATATGAAGTAACATATTCACCATCATTACGTTGTGGATTTCCTGCACCACCAACTTCACCTGCACCATTACTACCTTGGTTGAATGGCACAAAGTTAGTATCTTTTCCATCCAGTTTTGTTGCCATTATTGCCTCATACAGGTCACATCCGAAATAAGCCAGAATACGATTGTCAAAATGAAACAAAGGCTCTTTGGGATTGCGGTTGTTCATCCATTGCTCCTTGGAGTCATTCACATCTTGATTAGTAAACCGATTCTTCAGTTCTATTGCCACAACTGGAATACCATTGAGCGAGAGCACCATGTCTATGGAGTTCTTCAAGTCTTTGCTATACACAAACTGACGTGTACATTCCAGAATGTTCTTCTGGTACTTTTCAGTCAATTCTGGATTGAGCGAAGAAGCTGGAGCAAAGTAGCAATATACCATGATTTTTAATTCCGTTACGAAGGGTATGTATCAAACCATACTTCAGAATATCGCCTTGCATGGTTTTGTAGAGTTCAGCCTTGGCACTACTACCAAACACACGTTCGAATTTTTCCCATGCCTTTGGCTGGGAATCCTTTATAAAGCGTATCAAGGTATCGAGGTCAATAGCCTTCTCCTTGTCATACGTTGCTTGGCTACCTTTTATGTAGCCACCTTCTGTGAGTAGATATTGCTCAATATCAGCCTCAAACTTATGTTCTTGCAAATCTTTTGGTGTCATAACTTAAACTCTTTTTTTACCAGTTACATACTCGTAGATAAGCGACTTCTTATAGTCCTTTAGCTCCTCTATCTTCTTTTCCTTTAAATCGACAAGATTGTCTATCTCATTACACTTTGAGTCAAGATAAGAGGCAATAGTTCGTTGTTCTGTAAGAGGAGGAATAGGAATCCATAATTGACGTAGCGTATATTGGCTGATGTTTGGTTGTCCACTACCTACAGCTTTGAATATCAAATATCGTTGAGCAGATTTGATTGCATAGAACGCGAACTTAAAGTCTATATTGGAATCACTCAAAACGCAACAGGCTTGATTGACACATGCGTCTATATGTGATATAGAGATGTTACCTACAGAAGCTCCATACATTGCAATGACAATAAATGGTGCCTTGTAAACTGACAAAGCTGAATATTTGGCTAATGTGTCATTTGATATTTTCTTGTTGGCTTTAGTAATAATTCCGCCATTTATATCTCCAGATTGTAGCCAATTGATAGAGCCAACCAATGCGTCGTTGTCAGAAGAATTTGGTGTTGTGCCACTTCCTATTATTCTAAAAAGACGATTAACCTTGTCAACTCTCCATTTTTTTGGTACTTCACCAATCCATTCTATCCCTGAAGAAACGAATTCGGTATTAGGATCAAGACCTTTGGTTATGGCTTCTGTAATGACAGATTGCTTATATGCTTTAAGTTCATCTATCATATTCTCTTGAAGCGAAATGAGTTCATCTATCTCTGAACATTTCTCGTCAAGGAAGTTGGCGATATTTTTTTGTGTAGATATAGGGGGAATGATTGTTGGTATTACTCCAAAATCGGTTTCAGTTAATGAACTCCGAAGGTTTTTTGATAAATGAAGTAACACTTTATTGTCATCCATATACCTCAGAAGATAGTCATAATAAGGGGCATATCCATTGTCTTTTAATGCAAATTGACTATATGCAGGACTTGTAACTCCGTCGTTTCTTATCAAACCGACACACCTTGGAGTTACATCTATATCAAAAAGACATTGAAGTAGGTTCCCCTTGTATACTTTTTGATATCCATCGAATGTAAGAGGCATTTTTCCACCAGCGGACAAATCTCTTACAATCACACCATTCATTGTTAAGGAAATAATGTCTTCACCACTATAATGTTCTTGTATTTCTTTTATTTTGAACATGACATATTTGTGTGGAAGGACATTCCATTCCTTTGGTATCTCTCCAATCCAAGGAATTCCGCTATCTTTATATGTTGTGTAAGTATTTGCCATACTTATTGTAATTGTAATTATTGTAATTGATGGGGTAT
>CAMJKP010000014.1 GCA_946406435.1 uncultured Prevotellaceae bacterium
ACTTTTCTACCGTTTTAATCAAAACAAATTGGTACACAACAAGTTGCAAATACTCTGGCTGGAATCTTACCTCTGTAACAGTTCCAAATTCCATAACGAATATCGAAGAATCTGCTTTCTCGATGTGTACAAGTCTTACCTCAATCACAATTCCTAATACAATTACAAGTATAGAAAAAGCGACTTTCTTTGCTTGTCAAGGTTTTAAGTCTATCACAATTCCTAATTCCGTGACAAGTATTAAGATGCAAGCTTTTTGTGCTTGTAATGCTCTTACCTCAATCACAATTCCTAATTCTGTGATCAGTCTTGGTGAAATGGCTTTTGTAGGTTGTTCTGCTCTTAGATTTGTTTCTCTTCCTGAATCTTTGACTGATTTCGACAAGGAGGTTTTTCGTGATTGTGATAGCCTGATTACGGTTGTAAATCTTTCCAAGACGCCTCAAAATATAACTGATGGTACATTCTCTGTATATGGCACTCTCCATGTGCTTCCAGGTTGCAAGGCAGCATACGAGGTCGCTGACGTATGGAAGAACTTTACTATTGTAGAGGATGCAGACCTTCCTGCGGAGGTGATAGCTGTTTCTGACCTAATTGCTGCTATCGGAAAAGTTGAAAATACAGAGGAAAGCAAGGCGAAGATTGCTGCAGCTCGTTCTGCATACGATGCTCTGACAAAGGAGCAACAGACTCTTGTAAAGAATCTCAGCGTTCTTGTTGAGGCAGAAAACGCATACAAACAATTTGAAACAACAGGTATTGCGAATGTTGAGACAAAGGCAGAAAATAAGGCCGGAAAGTACCTTGAAAACGGTAAGATCGTAATTGTAAAGGATAGTAAGAAATACAATCTGAATGGTCAGGCAGAATAAAATTTTTGTTCGGATTATCTTATTGTAATACAGAAAAACTCCTCACTTGCTTTGTCAGGTGGGGAGTTTTTCTTTTGACCGATTGGGGTATTTCTGTTGGGACAATGTAAGGATCAGAACGACCTCGTCTCTATAAACTCCTTGAACTGAGCCTGATACCCTTCAGGCACATGGATGATTTCCTCTCCAATGTAGATGCAGTCATTGCGGTCAATCTTCTTTATCTTATCAACGGCGATGATGTAAGAGCGGTGTACGCGCAGGAACTTATCTGTGGGGAGCATCGCCTCGACTGCTTTCATCGTGAGGTGGGTGATGAGGGGCTTGCTTTCTCCATCGAGATAGAACATGACATAATCCTTCATTCCGCTTACGTAGGTGATGCTGTCGATAGTGATATTACGCAGTTCGCCATCCACGCGGATGAAGAGGCTCTTCGTCTTGTTGTCTTCATCAGCGGGCTCACGCTCATACCATTGCTTCGCCTTCTCAACTGCCGAGAGAAACTTGTTATAGCGGATAGGCTTCAATAGGAAGTCGAGAGCAGACACCTCGTAACTCTCGAAAGCATATTCCTTGAATGCTGTGGTGAAGATGACACGGGTGTTGGCGGGAATCATGTGAGCCAGTTCCATGCCGTTGAGGTCAGGCATCTGGATGTCGAGGAAAAGCAAGTCAGGCTTCTGCTCTTTGATGGCATTGATAGCCTCGACAGAATCCGTGAACGAGCCGAGGAGTCGTAGGTCAGGGGTTTTCGTGACGAACGATTCCAACAGTTTGACGGCTAACGGCTCGTCATCTACGATTATACATGATATTAGTTGATTCATATTTTATTGTTTTTTCAGAGTGATTCTGACGTGATAGATGTTGTCGGGAGTGATACTTTGCTCCCACTCATAACGACCATGATAGACAAGTTCAAGTCGGCGACGGGTGTTCTCCAATCCTATTCCCGAACCGCTACGGTCGGTATCGTTCTTGGGGTAGTTGGTGTTGTCGCAGGTGAATACTAATCGGTCTTCTTCCTCTTTCAGACAGATGTCAATAGAGGAAGGTCGGTTACTGCTCACACCATGCTTGAACGCATTCTCTATGAGAGAGATAAACAGCAGCGGTGCCACTTCCAACTGTGGGTTGTGGATGGTGAATTCTGAATTGATAACGGATTTCTCGTTGCAGCGAAGTTTCATCAGGTCAATGAAGTTACGCATGAAATTGATTTCTCCGTCAATAGGCACCATCTTCTTGTTCGTTTCGTACATTGCATAGCGAAGCAAGTCGGAAAGTTGGGCGATGGCATCCTGAGCACTATCGGCATCAATCTGCGTGAGACTGCTGATGTTATTCAGGGTGTTGAACAGGAAATGAGGGTTGATTTGGTTCTTCAACCAAGCGAGTTCAGCCTCCGTGTTCTTTGCTTTCTCCTCTTTCAACTGCTGCTTAATCCTTCTTGTGCGGATGAAGTGGCGAATGCCGATGGCAATGGCAGCCATGAGACAGTTGAGGATGAAGAACATCAGGAATGAGGAGAATATGCCTATCCACATGCGGGAGTCCATACCAGGCATGTGATGCATGTGGGGGATGTTCGGGCGGTGGAAATAGAAGAGGAAGAACCGTGAGTTCAGTGCGAGGATGAGTACGAGGTTGCAGATAACGAACCACCAATTCCTACGTTTGAAGAAGAGATAAGGCCCAAACAGGTAGAAATTTACAAAGTAAACAACGCAGGAGGACATGAACTGCCTCAGAGCCACGAAGAACGAGGGACCGATGGTTGTCACGTCTCTCGTACTTAGGAATGTGGCTAGTGGCAGCACGAGCAAAACAACTGCCCATACTGCCACGTTAGCCCCTAAGAGCCACAGGTCTTTTTTCTCAATATCTTTTTTCATTTGTGTGCAAAGATACAATTTTAATGTGAAACTACCAAAATTATTGCTGATTTATGATCTGGTTTTCATAAAACCGCCATGATGGCTTCTTGATGAAACGATACGGTCGAAATTAATCTTTGCGGTATTGCGGACGGTCAGGTCGAAGATTTCCTCGAACTTCTTGTACTGCTTGTCGCTGAGAATCTGCTTCATCTGCTTCTTGTGACGGTCCACAATATTGTTTACAGACTTGAAGCCCTTACTTCTACCTCTCTGATGAGAGAGAGACTCCATTGATTCGTTGAACTCTGCCATTGAAACCTTGACTGTCTCCATCTGGTTCTTGTCCAGTTCCAAATAGCAACTTATTCTCTTGAAGAACAGTGATGCGTCATTACTCTTTGCGTTAGCACTCATTGTCATTGCGAACATTACCACGAGGGCGAAAATCATCTTTTTCATATTTCTTATTTTTTTTATTGTTAGACTTTTTGTTTTGTTTTCTGATGCAACGTGCAAAGCACCTCGCACGAAGGAAATAGTCAACGTCGGCTGCAAGCCGGTGCATGTCTCTGATTTCTGAGTGCAAAGGTATGAAGAAAAGGGCTGTCATCAAAATCACTTTCGACGTTTCCCCCTATGTCTTTCGACGTTTCCCCTTAAAAACTTTTCCCGTTAGACGAATACTCCTAATTCATCGAATTTACGCTATTTAATGGAGTGTTTTCGTGGAATTGGTCTAACTTACTTTATATTATTAATGTATTGGAGAAAAACTGACGAATAATGGCAATTGTAAATTGTATTTTACAATATTAATATTTTAATTGTAATATAAAGATAACAAATTATTAATAAATTTGCGTTTTTAGTAAAAAACTTTATATTTTTATCGCAGTTTTAGTTTTTATTTGTAACTTTGCACTCGCAAAACGAAATCAGTCAGATTTGTGTAACGGACTGATCAACATACAAAGCAAAGTGAAATAAAAAATCGGCGTAGGCTCACTTCGGTGGGCCTTTGTTCGTTTATGACATCTTGTGGCTATATTTATTTAGGTAATGTAGGGCAAAAAATAACCTCATCCAAATTGGATGAGGTTTCTTAGTTGCGGAGGCCCGACTCGAACGAACGACCTCCAGGTTATGAGCCTGGCGAGCTACCAACTGCTCCACTCCGCGATGTTATTATCTTGGCAAATGATGTTTCGTTCTCAATTGCGGATGCAAAGGTACTGATTTTTTCTGAAACTGCCAAGAAAATCCTCTACTTTTTTGTGTTTGCATGGGTGATTATTCATTTTTCATCCCAAAAGTTTGTGATATTTTTGGAATTTACGTAGAATTTTTCTATCTTTGCACATGAAAATACGAATGTGCAATCTATGTCAATAAGTAAAACCGAACAAACCTTTGTGGATGTTGCCCGAAAGTTGTTTGCAAAGAACGGTCTTGAGGGAACCACGATGAATGACATCGCTCGCGAGTCAGGCAAGGGACGTCGTACGCTCTATACCTATTTCAGTAAGAAAGAGGATATCTACTCAGCTGTTATAGAATCGGAGCTTGAGCGTCTGTCAGAGAAACTCGACGAGGTGGCTGCGAAGAAAATCCGTCCACAGGATAAAATCATCGAGCTTATCTATACTCACCTTAATATGATACGCGAGACCGTGGTAAGAAATGGTAATCTCCGTGCTGAGTTCTTCCGTAACATCTGGATGGTAGAGAAGGTGAGGAAGAAGTTTGATGATGATGAGATTGCGCTTTTCCGTAAGGTGTATCAGAGCGGAGTTAAGTATGGCGAGTTCGACATCGACAACATAAATCTCGTGGCTGATATTACTCATTATTGTGTCAAGGGACTTGAGGTTCCATACATTTATGGCCGTATCGGTCAGGGAATGACTGATGACGCCACTCGTCCGATTGTGAGGAAAGTGGTTTACGGTGCATTGGGTAAGATGCTTGACTCATAGGATTCCTCTCCTGTTGCCATTCAGTAGGAGATGAAAATGAATTACGAAAACATTATATTAAAATCTTAATATTAAATTCAAAAAATGGGATTATTAACAGGTAAGACAGCACTCATCACAGGTGCTGCACGTGGCATCGGTAAGGCTGTTGCCATGAAGTTCGCTCAGGAAGGTGCTAACATCGCTTTCACTGACCTTGTACTCAACGACGATATGAAGGCTGGTCTCGAAGCTACTCGTAAGGAAATAGAGGCTCTCGGCGTAACATGCCGTGCTTATGCTGGCAATGCTGCTGATTTCGCAGAGACAGAAGCTGTTGTAAAGCAGATTCATGCAGACTTCGGTTCAATCGATGTACTCGTAAACAACGCTGGTATCACAAAGGACGGTCTTATGCTCCGTATGTCTGAGGCTCAGTGGGATGCTGTTCTCAGCGTAAACCTTAAGTCTGCGTTCAACTTCATCCATGCTTGTGCTCCAATCATGCTCCGTCAGCGTGGCGGTTCTATCATCAACATGTCATCTGTAGTTGGTGTTCATGGAAATGCAGGTCAGTGTAACTACTCTGCTTCTAAGGCTGGTATGATTGGTCTTGCAAAGTCTATCGCTCAGGAGCTCGGTCCTAAGGGTGTACGTGCTAATGCTGTAGCACCTGGCTTTATCGAGACAGCAATGACAGCTCAGTTGCCAGAGGAAATCCGTCAGGACTGGATGAAGAAGATTCCACTCCGTCGTGGTGGTCAGGTAGAGGATATTGCTAACGTATGTCTGTTCCTCGCTTCTGACATGTCAAGCTACGTAAGCGGTCAGGTTATCCAGATTGATGGTGGTATGAATATGTAATAGACAAACTTAATAGACAAACTGGAAAATTTGGAGATTCAAAAGACTCTGGATTTTTCAGTTTTTTTTCTTTGTAAACAAAAAGAAAATAGGCAGATCTTCGCAGACCTGCCTATTTTATTTAGAATACGTACCGAAGTACGTATTTGGTGTTTAACTCATTTCACAACGTGTTGCACACCGATGACGAAAAACTAAGATTACTAAAATTCAAACCTATGATTTATATGTTTTGTCTTATTGTTTTAGGACTTACCATTGTGGAGGACCTTGGCGGTTCTGACGCTCTTGGCGTCTTTTCTCCATGTCTTCCGTATAAGCCTTGAACTGGTCGGCAGTCATAATCTTCTGCAGTTCCTCATTGTACTGCTTCATCATTTCCTGCCAGTTACCGCCCGGACGAGGACCTTGCTGTGGAGCCTGTGCTCCTTCTGGTCTCTGTGGACGTTGACCGTTACCGCGTGACATCATCTGCTTCTCGTTGAGCTCTTTAAGCGCAGCCGCCTGTTTCTCATCGAGACCGTATTTCTGAACCATCATATCTGTGCGTCTCTTGACCCATTCTGAACGGTCCATACGTGGTCGCTGATTGCCACCTTGCTCATTCTGTGCTGAGGCACCCGTGCCAACAGCAGCTATCAAAAAGATAGATACTAAGAATTTCTTCATAACAATAATTAAAAGTTGTATTAAGCGTAATTTTAAATCTTGCTAAGACATCATGGATTCCTATGTCTATCCTTTCGACTGCAAAATTAATAAAAAGTTTAGTAAATCTGCAAAAAAAAAGAGAAAAAATTCCATATTTGATGTTTTTTTACTAATTTTGTGGTCTAATGAATGACAAAAAAAGGAAAATAGGAGCATTTTTGGGAATTATTGCACTTTTGCTTGTTGTGTTTTTGGCAGGCAGATGTGTCGCTTTTTCTTCCGATTCAAAAACAGAGGAAAAAGTTGATTCCGTTTCTGGACCTACATTATTAATGCAGTTGCAACGTTGTTCCCGACTGAATACTGCAGAGGTCAAGCTTCATAAGATTATAACTCATGACGACGAGTTGAAATTATCGGGAAATCTCATGGGCAAGGAGTTGTCGGTCAATATCCCTGCAGGAAGACGTAAGGTTGCCATTCCGCTCTATGCAACCGTAAAGGCGAGCATAGACCTTGGAAAGGTTACTGATGAGGATATCGTGCGTGAAGGCGACAAGATAACGGTTTTCCTCCCAGAACCTGATGTAGAGATAACAGAGACGCATATCGACCATGAAGGCGTAAAGCAGTACGTGGCTCTTACACGCAGGAACTTCAGCGACGAGGAGTTACAGAAGTATGAGCTGGAAGGCCGTAAGTCTATAGAGGCGTCGCTTGGCAGTCTTGGTCTTGAGAATATGGCTCGTGAGAGTGCCGCCCGACAGTTGATACCTATTGTGCAGGCATTTGGATTCAAGGATACAGATATAACCATTACATTCCGTAAAGATGAAAAGAATAACACGATTCTTAGGAGGCTTGAATAACGGTCTTACGCGATTGTACCTCTTCATAGGGACATTGTGCGTGGTACTTGTCGTTATATTCATGGTATGGACGTGCAATGGTGTAAAGAAAAGTTCTCTTTCTCTTGGAGTCAGCGAGAAGATTGACTGTACTCCTAATATCGTTGACAGGATGAGAGCGATAGGACAATGGGAGTTCCTTACTATTTCTGATGAGGAACTCATAGATACCGTACGTAAGGGATTCTTTTCTGATGATGAACTCGTGCGTATATATTATGGTAAATTACGATTGGGTATCGACCTTTCTGACTGTTCCGAGGATTGGATAAAGCAGAAGGACGATACTATTTACGTTACCATACCAGAGATTCGTCTTCTTGACCAGAACTTTATAGATGAGGCTCGTACAAAGTCATTCTTCGAAACTGGCAAATGGAGTAATGCTGACCGTCAGGCTATGTATGACAGGGCTCGTGAGCGTATGATCTGGCGTTGTATGAATCCTGAGAATAAGAAAGTAGCAAGGGAAAATGCTATTGAGCAGGTACAGAAGATGCTTGCTCCTATTGCAAGTCCGAAAGCGGTGAAGGTGAGGTAAAAAGAACGGCCTCTCCCCCCGCCCTCCCCCGTAGGGAGGGAGCTGGAAGGCGAAAGGAAATTGATAAAGAAAATTTGTAGTTTATAATTATTAAAGTGTCCCTCATAGTCGAATCGGCTCCCTCCCTACGGGGGAGGGCGGGGGGGAGAGGCCATATGCAAGAAATTATCTCCGAAATAAGCAGCATCCTCTGGGGATGGCCGATGATTATAATGTTGTTGGGAACACATCTGTTCCTGACGATAAGGCTTAAATTCCCGCAACGTCATATATTCAAGGCTATTCGCCTGTCGGTTAGCCGTGACAAGGACTCTACTGGTGATGTATCTCAGTTTGCTGCCCTTGCCACAGCTCTTGCGGCTACTATCGGTACAGGAAATATCGTGGGTGTGGGAACGGCTATTGCTCTTGGAGGTCCTGGTGCTGTGTTATGGTGCTGGCTTACCGGCGTTTTTGGTATTGCCACGAAATATGGTGAGGGCTTACTTGCCATCAAGTATCGTGTGCAGACGAAGAAGGGTAAGATGCTTGGAGGCCCTATGTATGCCCTTGAACGTGGTTTGGCAGAGAGAGCAACCGGATTTCGCAAGACGATGTGGAAGACGTTGGCCATAGCCTTTGCTTTCTTCACGGCTGTGGCAACTTTCGGAATCGGCTCTACCGTTCAGGCAAACGCAATCTCAACCCTAAGCTATGATGCTTACGATATCTCACCCGTAGTGATTGGCGGAATAGTCACCATACTCGTTGCTGCCGTTATAATGGGAGGCGTGAAGAGTATTGCCAAGTGCTGTGAGATGCTTGTTCCTATTATGGCAGCTCTGTATGTCATAGGATGTTTGGTTATACTCTGTATCAATTTTGCATATGTATGGCCAGCCGTCAAGCTCATTGTCGTTTCTGCTTTCAATCCCGATGCTGCGGGAGGCGGTTTTGTCGGTTCCTCAATAATGGTTACGGCAAGATACGGTATTGCCCGAGGACTTTTTTCTAACGAGTCAGGACTTGGTTCTGCTCCTATTGTGGCAGCTGCTGCTCAGACGAAGAATCCTGTGCGTCAGGCACTTGTGTCTTCTTCCGGAACTTTTTGGGATACGGTTGTGATATGTGCTCTTACAGGTATCGTTATTGTTTCTTCCATTATTGCCTATCCTGATATCAATATGTCGGATGGAGGTGTCCTAACAAAGATGGCATTCTCGAAGATTCCTTATATTGGCGAGCCTTTGCTCACTTTCGGCTCTTTGACATTTGCATTCTCCACAATTCTTGGATGGAGTTATTACGGAGAGAGGGGAGTGGAATATCTTGCTGACAAGTACGTGCGCAGACAAGCCCGTAAGGTAAATGGACATGAGAAAACCAAACTCACAGGTCACGCAATCAACTGTTACAGAATCATTTTCCTTATCACAACCTATCTCGGAGCAGTTGTAAGTCTTAACCTAGTTTGGGACTTGGCAGACATCTTTAATGCCTTGATGGCAATTCCAAACCTCTTGTCGTTGCTGTTCCTCTCAGGAATGATAGTACACGAAACGAGAAAATACCTCTGGAGAGGAAGGCTTGATAGAGAGTAATACTTCCCATAATCCTCCGTACCAAACTCGCTCTTCCTCCGCCATAAAATCGCTTCTTCACCGACTTTGCACCGACTTTGCACCGACTTTGGTACGGAGGAAGAGCGAAGGATCAACGGAGGAAGAACGGATTGTCTTGCTATCTGCAAAAGGCTTTTTGTAATGATGGCTGAAAGCTTGTTTTTGGACATTTGCAAAAAAATATTTGCAAAAATTTGGAGTTCTCGGTTAAATTGTTTATTTTTGCAAGCACAAGGAAAAAGACGGATGCCAAATGACAAAAGACCTTGGCTTTGGACTTTAGACCTTAAGTAATATCCATAGAAAATATGTTAAGAAAGTTCTACTTATCCGTTCTCATCGCCATATGCTCTGTAAGCGCATTTGCTCTCAATCTCAATACTTTACAAGGTGTTGAGGGGGAAGGGTATGCTGAGCTTACACCTCCTGACACGATACGGCATAAGGTTTTTCATAGCAAGTTTGGTAATGATGTAGAATTCCCGAAACTTACCGACGATGCCCATGAAAATGCTGTTATCCTAAGTAAATTCTTCTCTACGATTTGCATGAAGAAGGATGCAAGGATAGAGACTTTTATTGCACTTATACCTCTTGTTCCGAAGAGTGGCGACGAGCTAAGCATTGAGACTCTCGACAAGATGCTTCCTATAAGTTATCGTTGTTTCTATTCAGCTTCTATGGAGTATCTTCTCTTCTGCGAAATGGGTGGAAAGAACAGGACTTTGAGACAGATTTTCTATGCGTTCCGTAATGAGGCGAGTGCAACGTTCACTTCTCTGTGCCATAAGCATCCAGAGGTCTATTGTGCTCAGCTTGACTCTGTTGCGGCTTTTATCAGGAATCTTGACTATATCGGGGATATCTATCCTGAACTGCGGGGACTTAAGTCAAGAGAAGAGCAGGCTCCTATTGTTGAGAGACTGATTGCTTCACTTGATGCAGTCAAGAACAATATGCACATTAGTGGCAGTAGGGAAAAGAAGTTCAGCGAGCTTATGTTACAGCTTTACAAGGATCCTGAGCACGTGGATTTACATAAGTATTTCTCAGAAAAGATGTGCCAGAAGATAGAGAGTAAGGAGCTGGAACTGAAATATATAAGTCCTGATAAGACGTGGGAGAACTGGGATGTGAAGAATCCGGAATTGTGTTCTTTCTCCTTTGAAAAGGTGAATACCTTCCAGGTTATATTGTCTAACAAACCAAAGGATGACATCCTGTTGGATGCTGACGAAACGAGAGAGGTTCGTTCATATTTTGTTGAGTTTGCGTCAGAAGGTGATAGTGATCTTATAGATAATGTGAATGTCCAGACGGTTTCAAGATAAGTAACCTGATGAAAAGAATCCCGATATTATATCTTTTGTTCTTGTGTGCTGTTGTTGCAACGGCACAAACTATGTCGTATGACCTTACCAAACAGCAACCTGTGTATTCGGAGAATGTAGGTTACGGATATGATGTGGTTGAGGCTCCTACGGCTAAGGGCACTTCCCCGTTCTATTTCTCAGTAAAAGTACCTGACGGTAACTATCGCGTAACCGTTCGTCTTGGCTCTAAGAAGCGTGAGGGCGAGACAACCGTACGTGCCGAGTCGCGCAGGATGATGATAGAGAAATGCGTGACAAAGAAAGGGCAGTTTCAGGATTTCTCGTTCATAGTAAATAAAAGAAGTGTTGATATACCTTCGTATAAGGGTATTGACGGCAAGCCTACACAGCCTTCTGTCGTGAAAATAAAACCAGGGGAGGTAGGTTCTCTTACATGGGATGAAAAACTCACTCTTGAATTTAACGGAGCTTCGCCTTGTGTGCAAAGTATAAAGGTTGAGCCTGATACAACGGCTACAACCATATTCCTATGTGGTAATTCTACGGTTGTGGATCAAGGAAAAGAGCCTTGGGCTTCTTGGGGACAGATGTTTACAAGGTGGTTTGTGGAACAGTCACTAAACACTAAACCCTTAACACTAAACATTAGTATCGCCAACTATGCCGAAAGTGGTCTTACAGCAACCTCTTTTATGGCTCAGAACAGGTTAGAGAAGATTCTGTCTGTGATAAGGGAAGGCGACTATGTAATCTGCGAGTTCGGACATAATGACGAGAAGGAAAAAGGGCCGGGTACAGGTGCTTGGTATCATTATTCTGTTGCGTTGAAGAAGTTCGTGGATATGGTTCGTGCGAAGAAAGGAAATATCATTTTCTGCACACCGACACAACGTAGGTCCTTTGATGCAGATGGTAAGATAAAGAATACGCATGGTGATTTCCCTGCTGCTATGAAGGTGGTTGCAGAGCGTGAGAATGTGCCTCTCATAGACTTGAACGCAGAGACAAAGACACTCTTTGAGACTATGGGAGTTGAGGATTCCAAGCATTTGCTTGTGCATTATCCTATGGGCACATTCCCTTGGCAGGAAAAGAAATTCTCAGACAATACCCATTTCAATCCCTTTGGCGCATATGAGGTGTCAAAGCTCGTTGTTATGGGTTTGAAAAGAATAAACTCTCCATTAGCTCAATACCTCTCATCTGACTGGACGGATTTCTCTCCAAGTCTGCCGGATAATTGGCAGACTTTCTACTGGCCGTTGTCGCCTGTATATGACGGAAAAAAGCCGGATGGAAACTGAAAAATTACGGATTTCGCATTAATTATCTCCCATGTGAATCCGTTGATCCTCCGTCGTTCCTCCGTACCAAACTCGATGAACCTCCCATTTTTATAGGGAAAAAGCGAAGGATCATCGAGTTTGGTTAGGAAGATGAGCGGAAGAAGAGTGGAGAATAAGCGAAGGTTTAGCGAGTTACTAAAATTGTTTTTTGTGCATTTCTTTGGTAGTTTCAGGGATTATTATTACTTTTGCACGTTGAAAATCGTAAATGCAATAAATATTCACCTTTTTAAAACCAAAGAAACAAGAAACAGAAAGAACTCATCAGAATCCCCTTAGACAAACTGGCGGTAACGTTTCACAAGGCTTGACGGCTGTCTCTGATTGCCTTCGGCTTTCAAATCACCTTTATTCTATTATTAACATTTAATTGATACATGAACAAAATCGAATACTTAAAACCGGCAATAGAAGTAAAACGCCTCAGAATATGCTCATACCTCATGGCAGGCAGTGGTACTCCATCGGCTACAATCCCTGGCGTTACATGGGCAAAGCAATCTGATTCGTTTGTTTACGATGAAGATGAAGATATCAACGATTAACAATCCCATTACTCAAATATCAAAGAAGAATCTATTATGACCTTTAGAAAGTTTTTCTCTGTTGCTTTTGTTTCTGCAACAGTTCTTAGTGCTTGTACCAATGATACGGAAACATCATCGGTAGAAAGCGAATATGTAAACTCGGTTAGAGTTACAGTAGAGGGTTTCAAGGAAGACGCCCCAGCCACTCGCACGTCTCACATCCTGACATCAACAGGCATGGACATACAATGGGCTGAAGGTGATGCCCTCGGCATCTATCCTATCGGTGGCGATCAGCATAAGTTCCCAATCTCTTCTGGCGTTGCTTCTGCATCTGCATCATTTGATGGCGGAGCTTGGAAACTGCGTTCTAATTATCAGTATGCAGCATATTATCCATTCTCTGTCGACAACTACATGAATCCCCAGACGGCTATTCCTGTAGATTACACAGGTCAGACACAGGATGGTAACAACCCAACCGCACATCTCGGTAAGTACGATTTTCTTGCTTGTGGTCCTTCAACTCCAGATGCTAACGGAAATGTAGATCTCGCATTGCAGCACCTTGGGGCATTCCTTCGTATGCAACTCACAATGCCAAAGGCGGACTCATATTCGAAGGTGGAGCTTAAATTAGCTCCAGACAGCGATGGCGGAAAAGATCGTTATTTTGTAACAAAAGGAACATACGACCTCACAAAAACTCCGACCATTAGACCTACAGAAGAGTCTGCTACTTACACCATCAATCTTATCAATGTCTCAACCGCAGCAGAGAACGAAACAATAACCATCTATGCTATGGTTGCACCATCAGTAGTAAATGCTCCACTCACCATAAAAGTGTATGGTGCAGACGGTATGCAGACCTATGTTGCAAAGGATATAGATAGTGGCGTTCAGGGATTTGCGAAAGGACGAGCATATACTATAACTGCAACTCTTGTTCAGGGTGAGCATGAATATGTTGACCTCGGCTTACCGAGCGGAACTCTTTGGGCTACCTGCAACTTGGGAGCAAACTCACCAGAGGAATACGGCGGCTATTTTGCTTGGGGTGAGACAAAAACAAAGGAAACATACGGCTATAGCACCTACAAATGGTGCAACGGCACATACGACACACTAACCAAGTATAACAACTACAACAGCAATTATGGCACGTTAGACCGAAAGACGGAACTTGACCCAGAGGACGATGCAGCCACCGCCAACTGGGGAAGTGACTGGCGTATGCCATCATTAGACCAGATTGAGGAGCTTTGTAACTCAGACAACACCACTACCGAGTGGACTACTCTTAATGGAGTTAACGGTCGTCTGATAACGAGCAAGGCGAACGGCAAGTCTCTCTTTTTACCTGCGGCCGGGGTTCGCGGCAGTAGCTCATTGGCCCTTGCAGACTCCCACGGCTTCTACTGGTCTCGTTCGCTCAGTGAGGACCCGACAGGAGCCTTTATTCTGCACTTCAAGTCTGACAACATATATAGTGACTACTACTGGCGTGAAAATGGGCAGTCTGTCCGTCCTGTCCGTAAATAATATCATCACAAAAGACAAATGCAATTAACCGCAGATAACAGTTTCTAATTCAGATTTAGAGGGTATCTCGCAAAAGTGAGATACCCTCATTCTTTTGTCCTTACTTGTGACATCGCAAACCTGAATGTGGAAACTCTGCTAATGCCTTACTTTCTCTATGATTATCCTCCTAATGTGAGTTTGATGAATTCCGACTTTCAATGAGGACAAAAAACTCGACACCTTAAAGGGGGCTTATTTTCGTCGAGTTCACGCTAAATATAGGTGATTGTAAACTTGATAATTTGCAATCCGTAGTTTGTATTTTGCAAGAATTTGTGGCTTTTTGCAAAAAAATGAAAGATTTATTTTGTGTTTTAATTTATTTTTACTACTTTTGCCACCAATATAATCTATACAATATCCATGATAGATTTTTAACGTAATAACTTTAACATAATAACTAACTTAGGCTTATGATTAAGAATTTACTTTCATTGGCGTTGATGTCATCGTTGGCTATCGGTGCAAACGCTTACAATGTAGATGATATGATCTACACGCGCGCTGCTAAGTATAAAGTGACGGCAGCTAACCTTGTAACTAATGGAGAATTGAAAGGCGCTTCCCTTGACGGCTGGACAGCGACAGATGCTACAGTTGCAGGTCTTTCTGATGTTTTCGAGGTACTTGATGGCGGTGGCGTATCTGTCAAAACAGGTATGAATGCCTTCACGAATGGTATGTACCAAGTTATAGATATTAGCGAGGGTGGTACATACGTTGTAACCATGAAGGTCAGGGGTGAAGAGCCTGGCTTTACCGATCTTGATCAGGTGGCTGCTGGCAATAACTATATCTTCGCTTATTTCAATACGGATGGAACTCTTTCCACAGTAGATGGTACAAATCTATTATTTGGCGAGAATGGTGTGGCTACAGAGAACTGTTATAGCTTCACAAACGAGGATTATACCGAGATGGCTTTCCCTATTGATGCTCCATCTAATGGTAAGATTGTAATTGATCTTCGTGCACTTACTGCTGGTATTGAAATCCAGAATATCGAGTGCCATAAGGTTGCAGAAGTGTTGGATGAACGCGTTGCTCAGGCACGTCTTGATTGGATTAAGTACATCTTAGAAGGTTTTGAATGGACAAGCGAATATGAGTACTACGATGATGTACTGGCTGATGTTGCAGCTCTTGAGAATGCTATCAAGAATAATGGTGATATTAATACATATCTAGACAACTTGAATAACGATTTTGAGAGTTTTGCAGGGACAAATCTTGCTAATGTGTTTGATGCCATTCCTACAACCGATGGTTCTTCAAATGCAGGAAACAACTCTGCAAACTGGATGAATTGGACAGGTCATTGGAACAGTCTTGGCTATTCAGAGAGAAATGGTCAATATACAGGTAAGGCTCCTTGGAGTTGGACAACTGACCGTTGGTGTCATAAGCAGGCTAAAGTTGATGGTGTATATCAGAGTCTAACTAATGTTCCAATGCAGATTCAGTGGATGCGTTCATCATCAGGTGATTGGGATAATATTGCTACTCTTACATGTAATCTTGAAAAGGGTACATATTTCTACAGTGTAGAGGGACAAGGTGGCATGATGACACTCAACAAGAACCGTTGGATGCGTCATAGTGGTTATGAGTGTGCAGCTACACAGATATTCTTTGGAGTTGACGGAGCTGCTACTGCTGCTGATACCCTTGATTGCGGTATGCTTCCAACAAAAGCTTACAAAGCCTATATCAACAAATATACTGTAGCGGAGGATTCAAAGATTAATCTCGGTATTCGTTGTAACCAATCTCTTGAAACGAAAAATGGTTTTGATGTATTCTTCGCAAATCCTAAGCTATATAAGGTTCTTGTTAAGGGTGAACTCACACCAGGCGAGAAGACATATATCTCTCTCGTAGAGACTCAGATTGCTAAGCTTGAAGATCTTATCAAGTCTGCCGAGGAACTTGTTGCCGCTACTCAGACAGAGAAACCTTGGGGTAAGGAGAATCTCCAAAAGGGAATCGATGCTGCAAAGGCTCGCTTAGAGGTTATGAAGAAGTATAATCAGGAGGAAATCCTTGAGGCTATGGCAAATGAAACTGCTTCTTTCAATGTAGAAGGTGGTATGTTCTATGTAGATGGTGAGTATATAACAAAGGACTCTGTATATACAAATACGGCTCTTTGTGATGTATTCGAGGCTGCAGGTTCTAACTATCTCAAAAATGAGTTTATCGATGTATTTAATGCTCTGAATACTCCTCTCACAGATATGCCTGCTGCTATTGAGGCTGCAAAGGTTGCAAAGACTCAGCGTATCTTCTCTAGCTCTTCTAAGATGGGTGAACTTGGAAATGAGATTACAAAGGTTGAGAATCTCTATAAGGAAAAGCTTGCTGCTGCATACTCAGCAGAGAATGCTCAGGCTCTCGTTGATGCAAAGGCTGCTCTCGCTCAGTTGGTAGAGGACTTCAAGGCTGCAATCCAGTCTAACATTCTCGTTGACATCGACTTCGAGGGTGCATCATTCGTGAAGCATGAGGATCCATCAGGTGAGGCTGATACATACTACACAATCGCTGGTAAGGCAGGCGAGATGAAGATAGGTGAGGTTGCTGAGGCTCTCGGCACAACACTCTATGAGCTTGGCTATCGTGCTTCTGAGGAGGCAGAGACTGACTCAGTTGGTATGCTCCGCGTAGGTGGTGGCTCTGCAACAGTTGATTTCGCTGCTGCTCCTACAAACACAGACGAGATTGTTCGCGTATCATTCGACTATTACTTCGGCAACCTTATCACTAAGTCTGCAGGTTACTATCTCACCGCTGGAACTGACACAATCTGTGGTCTCTTCTGTAGCATGTACGATGGTAAGGACACATACAACACACTCGGTGTGGAGTATATGAGTGTACTGACAAAGGTAGGTTCTGGTTCAGCTTCTAACGCTGCAATCGCTGCTGCATCCAACAAGTCACACTTCGAGGTAGTTCTCGACTACGGCAAGAAGACAATGTACTGCACAACAACAAGTTCTAAGGGTACAGCAACAACAGAAGAGGTTGCACTCAACCCAGAACAGAAGGCTACAGGTTTCATTCTCGCATCTAACTATGATAACACTAATCGTCGTTGCTGGTTCGATAACCTGAAGGTTGAGAGCATCGCAGTTGACACTCAAACTGGCATCAACGAGGTTGCTTATGTTGACAAGGCTTCTAAGGTCATCAAGGCTATTGAGAATGGTAAGCTCGTTATCAAGACCGATAAGGGTACATTCAATGCTGTTGGTGCTCAGATCAAGTAAATGATGACAAAAAGCCAAAGGGCAAAAAGCGCAAGTCTTTAGGCCTTAGCCCTTTGGCATTTTAACTAATAAGAATCCCTCATTCCTCAAGTGGAGTGGGGGATTTTTTGTGTTGCCAAGTTCAGGGTTTTAAGGTTTATAGGTTTTAGGTTTTAAGGTCGGACTTGCTTTAGCTTGATGAGCCTTAGCGAAGAACTTGCGTAGCTTGGTGAGCTTGTGAACAATGCCCAATAGCGATGCTGACCTCATGACCTTATAACCTTATAACCGAATCAAGTTGAGCTTGCGAAAACTTGAGTTAAAAATTTTCGGAAATATTCATGAAAAAATTTGGTGGAATAAGAAAGAATTATTATTTTTGCAATCGAAGAGAATTAAGCGCGAAGGTGCTTGTCGCATAGCGCAAAAGGAATCTTTACACTTATGTCTGACAATCAAATCATTAATGAATTAATACTATGGACTCAATACTCGTAAAGGCAATACAAAAGGCTGCGGAGCTGCTCAGCCTTAGCAATAATAATGTCATGCAGGCTCTTGAAACTGTTAATGCGGAGATGAGTCAGCAACGTATTGACATAGCAAAACAGATTGCACCACAACTGACTGGTGGGGTAGAGGTGGATCCGCAGGAAGGTGTGGATAGACTTCTGCTGAAATTGAGTAGTCAGTTAAGGGATGATGATGTGGTTCAATTCAACAGTACTTCATTGCAGCTTGTCAGTTCGTATATTCTGAATCAGACCATCGTAGGAGTGCTGAATAAGAAGAGGGCGAGGAAAGAATAATCGCCTTTAATACCCCCTCTCCTGTCGTGCAATGGCAGGCGAGGGCTTGTTTTTTCTATTTTATTCGTTAATTTTCGCTTTTTTTTCTTGATTTATGCGTTATTGTCAAATAATTTGCCTATATTTGCAAATCGAAACAAGAGTGTATTAATACCCTTAATTTTACACCCTTCCAGTCCGATTCCTAATAACTATCACAAAAGGAGGTTATAAGGTTAAGAGGTTAGGAGGTCGAAAGACAAAAGACCTTTGACATTAGACATTTAAAAAACATTATTCGCTAAGGCTCATCAAGCTAAAGCAAGTCCGACCTGAAAACCTAAAACCTATTAAACCTGAAGACCTTCAACTTGAGCAAATACCAATAAAGCAATTATGAGAAAGTTCATCTTATGTGCATCTCTTTCATGCTTGGTTATGACGTATTCCTGTCAGAAGGATGAGCTTGTGCCTGCTGACGAGAAGCCAGAGTGGCTCGGTTCTACTATCTATGAGGAACTGCAGTCAGGAAGGCATCTTGACGGAACCTTTAATAACTATCTGCAGTTGGTTAAGGATCTTGGATATGACGAGGTTCTTGGTCGTACAGGTAGTAAGACTATATTCCCCGCAAATGATGCTGCTTTCGAGGCTTTCTTCCAGTCCGACAATGCTTTTGGCGTTCACTCGTATGCTGAGTTGACTGGAGGAATGAAGAAACAGCTTCTATATACTTCCATGCTCGATAATGCGATGCTCACAGGAATGCTTTCTAATGTTTCTGCCGATGAAAACAACGTGAGTCGTGGTATTGCCTTAAAGCATGCTTCAAACCTAAGTATCACCGACACAATATATACCCTGTACTCTGGAGCTACCATGCCTCAGGGTAATTCCTATTGGAAGAACTATTATAAGAAAGGCATCAACGTAATCTATGACGGAACAGTCCCTATGATTGTTCACTTCACCCGAGAGCAGATGCTAAACAACGACATTACCGTAACGGGTGTTGACTGCGATTTCGGTATTCTGCGTGGCGAGAATGTAGGAGCAAGTGTTGATGATTCCCAAAGTGCATATATCTTTGGCAATAAGATCGTAAAGAGCGACGTGACCTGTATGAATGGCTATATACATCAGGTGGATAAGGTTATCGTCCCTCCTGGAAATGTGGGGCAGGTGCTCCGTAGCGAGAAAAACACCAAGCTCTTCTCACGTATGCTTGACTATCATTGTGCTCCTTACTATGACGCCAATGCAACCAATTCCTATAACTCATGGGCTATACAGAATGGTCGTGCGGTGTTGGATTCAATCTTCGAGGTTCGTTATTTCTCAAAGAAATCACACGGCACGGGAGGCACAACCCTCGATCCGAACGGCTCTTCCACCACAAGTAAGCAGTTGCTCTGGGATCCGGGTTGGAATCAATATACTTCCTCTGCTATCTCATTGGCTGATATGGGGGCTATCCTCGTGCCTACCGATGAGGTCTTGCAGAAGTATTTCTGTGCAGGAGGCGATGGTGCTTTCTTCGTGGAGAACTATGGTAGGACAGGCCTACCCAATACCCCAGAGAACCTTCCCGAACATCTCGACACCATGTATGTGAAGGGAAATGGTATTCTGACCACCTTCGTAAACAACCTCATGCAGAGCTCTTTCATTGAGAGCGTACCGAGCAAATTCAGTAAGATTCAGCAGAACGCATCAGGCGAGTTCATGGGACTCACCACCGCTGACCTTGCCCGTAAGCAAACGCCTGAGGGCGAGAAATACGATGTGTGTGTGGCAAGCAACGGAGTGGTGTATAAGCTCAACCGTATGATAGTGCCCGACGAATATCAGTCTGTTCTAGGTCCTGCGGTTATCTTCCCTGAGTACAGTATCATGAACTCCTTCGCACAGGATAAGACAAACGGTACATCTGCCTCAATATGGGGAGCCGACCTTTACTATTACCTCCTTGCCATGAAGTCGAAGTTTGCTTTCTTCCTGCCAAGCAACAATGCCTTCACGGGCTGTTATATCGATCCTGTGTCACTCGCCTCTGCCAATCCCCGTGCACTTGAGTTCTATTCACACTGGGAGGCAAACAAGCGTGGAGAGCTCGTGGAGAAGATTGGTGTGAAGGTTCACGACTACAACAGGGCGACGGGCAGTATATCCTCATCCATCCGCAATACGGTGGAGGATATCACCGCAAGCTCAAAGGACTATAAGTCGCAGGTGTATGACGTGCTGCAATACCATACCCTCATCCTCGACTCTGCAAATGTGGATCGCTTTGGCGAGAACCACTACTATCTCACAAAGCATGGCGGTGCCATACGATTGGATGACTTCCACAAGTCGCAGTCGGGCAATGTCATCACGTTCACAGGTAAGGTGCGGGGCGGAGCGCAGATAGACAATGGTGCAGAGGCAGCGAATATCGTCCGAGGTTGGTATCCAACAAAGGGAAACGGTTACACCCTCGCCCTCGACAACGTCATCCAGCCGTCGATAACGAGTGTGTACGGACTACTGCAAAAGCATAAGGATGTCTTTTCCGAGTTCCTTGACATGATATCCATCTTCGATGAGTCGATGCTACTGAGCTGGGCAGGTATAGCCGAGTCGGCAGCGGTAGGCACCTCGCCACAGGAGCGGTATTATGTGTTCTCAGCCAAGGGCGGATGCGCCCTCGACCAGAACGTGAACTTCTTCAATGGGTATAACTACACGTTCTTCGCTCCCGATAATACAGCAATGGAGATAGCCTATACCCAGAACGGCTTGCCTCGTATCTCGGAGATAAGGGCGATATATGAGAAGTATCAGGGCAGCGAGGGTGACTATAGTGAAGCTGAGATAAAGCAGGCAAAGTCAGAGGTATTGAAAAAACTGAACGCACTTCGTGCCTTCGTGAGATACCACTTCCAGAACAACTCTGTGTTTGCCGATAACAAGGTGCCAAGAACAACCTATCAGTCTATGTATTCTTCAGAGCTTGGTATTCCTGCCAAGATTACCACGGAGAGTACCGATGGCGTTCTCACCGTTACTGATGCGACAGGTCATAGCATAAAGATCTATGCAAACTCTACTAATAAGCTCGTGAATAAGATGACCCGCGACTATGAATTTGATACGAGAGCGGCATCTGCAAAGAGTATTAGTGTATCATCATTTGCGGTGGTGCATCAGATTAGTGAGCCACTAAAATATTAAGGAGACCCACCCCCAGCCCCTCCCATAAAGGGAGGGGAGTGAATACATTTGATGTCAATTGAAAAGTGAAAATGGAAAATTGAAAATGACAGGAATGCACAATATATTTCGACATATAAGGGATTTCGTTAGCAGAAAAAGCTATCTACTCCCCTCCCTTTATGGGAGGGGCTGGGGGATGGGTCTTCTTCTCTTCTTCCCTATGTTTTTGATGGCTCAGACTCGTGTCATCTCCGGCACGGTGAGTGATGACATGGGACCTATCATGATGGCTAACGTGGTGGAGAAGGATGCGAATAATCGTATTGTCTCTGCTTCACAGACGGATATGATGGGTAACTTCTCCATGGAGGTGAAGAACCAGAAGAACAAACTGGAAATCACTTATGTCGGTTGCAAGAAATATAGTGTGACGATTGGCGATAATACCACTTTTGAGGTGAAGCTCGAAGCAGAGAATACTAACCTTAAGGAGATTGTGGTTAAGGGAACTCGTACAAATTCGGGTGGTCTGAACATTGCCAAGAAAGAGATTTCCGTGGCACAGTCAACCTTCAACCTTGCGGAGGTGGAGGGTATGGCGTTCACCTCTGCCGACGAGGCATTGCAGGGTGAGATTGCCGGACTTGACATCGTGGCAAACTCTGGTAACCTCGGTGCAGGTACGACAATGCGTCTGCGTGGTGTCACCACTATCAATGGCAATGCCGAACCACTTATCGTTGTCAATGGTATCATATTCGACAACCCTGACAAGAGTTTCGATTTCCAGAATGCCTCTGAGGAAGAGTATTCGTCACTCCTTTCCGTCAATGTAGAGGATATTTTGAAGATTGACGTGCTGAAGGATGCTGCTGCCACCGCAGTATGGGGTTCAAAGGGAGCAAATGGTGTGATAGAGATTACCACAAAGCGAGGTAGTCGCGGAAAGCCGCGTGTGAACTTCTCGTATAAGTTCACCGGTACCTGGCAGCCAAAGGACTATGACCTTTTGAATGGTGACGACTACACCATGCTTATCAAGGAAGAGTACTATAACCCGAATCAGTCGAATACCGCAACATCCAACATTCGTGAGATAAACTACGACAAGTCGTGGGCTGATTTTGAGAACTGGAACAACAACACCGATTGGGTGAAGGAGGTGACAAAGTTCGGTCCTCAACATTCGTATAACCTGAATATCACGGGTGGCGGTGAGAAGGCAACATTCCGTATTTCTGGCAGTTACGACAATCAGGAGAACTATATCATAAAGCAACACCTCGACCGCCTGACAACACGTCTTGTGCTCGACTATAACGTGTCAGACCGTATCCGTTTCAATACCGACTTCGCCCTGACATACACCGACAATCTCAAGAACTACAAGGACTTAGTCCCTCTGGCTCAGAAGGCTGCGCCTAATATGAGTGTCTATAAGCAAGATGCGGATGGAAATGACACAGACCTGTTCTACAACATGAATCCTCTCGGAACGCTTAGCGGCCTGACCCCTTACACGGGCAACTACACCTCATATGAGCTGCGCTCACTCTGGGACATTGGAAACCCTGTTTCAAATGCAGAGAACTCATGGAAGAGGGAAGAGACATACCGCATCACGCCTGACTTCAACATAAAGTATGAGCTGCTCGGAACGGCAGCTGGTCAGACACGCCTCACGTTTAACGGCCGTGTGAACTTCGATATCTACGCACGCTCAGTGCCAGCCTACGTGTCGGCAGAGATCGGGACAAACTCTTGGGACGGTTCGCCACTCACGTATAACTATTCCGAGAAGACAGAGTCCAACCGCCTGAAGGTAGGAGCACGTGGCGAGTTCGTCTTCACACCATATTTCAGGAACGAGGACATAACTCTCACCATGCTTGCTCATTACGAGATGAGCACGGAGCGCAGTAGTTCGCAGTATGTGGCGAAGCACAGCCTGCCAAACGGCATCACGTCAGTCACATCCGAGGGAGCGCTGCTCTATACCACCATCAAGGGCAAGACATACAACGGACTGAGCGACGGCAACTCACGTTCCAACTCGCAGAACCTGCTCTACAATGCCCACCTCTCCTATAAGCAGCGCTATACCCTCCATTTCTCCCTCCGTGCCGATGGTGACTCCAAGTTCGGTCCCAAGCAGAAATGGGCGTACTTCCCCGGAGTATCCATGCGCTATAACATCTCCGACGAGAACTTCTTCGAGCCATTGCGTAAGCAAGTGTCAATGGTGGGACTGCGTGCCTCATGGGGAGTCAACGGTAAGGCGCCCGATTCCGACTACCTATTCTACAATACCTACAACACTAATGCAAGCGCCTATGGCTCTTCCTCAAAGATGGACGGTCTGAAACTCGACGACCTCCGTTGGGAGAAGACCGCATCCTACAACATCGGTTTCAACCTCGGCTTCCTCGACGATATAATAGAGGTGGATTTTGATTTCTATCACAAGGATACGAAGGACCTGTTACAGAAGACGGTATACATTCCAACCACCACAGGCTATGCCAACCTTGCATATCAGAATGTGGGAAGTATGAAGAACGATGGTTGGGAACTGAACGTCTCTGGTAATAAGTTCCTGAAGATGGGGAAGTTCTCCATGAGTGCCGGCTTCAACATAGCGCAGAACTATAACGAGATAACCGACATGGAAGACCGAGTGCTCAATTCCATCAACTCCGACTGGAGCGCCAACAAGCGTGGCGAGTACCTCAACCGCGTACAGATAGGCAATGCCCTCGGCTCAATCTACGGATTCCGCTACAAGGGAGTGTATCAGTACTCCTTCGACTATCTGAAGAACTACAATGCGGAGCAGATGCAGAGCAATCCGGCATGGACTACAGCCGATTACGAGAACTGGATAAACACGATGCTTGCCGAGGGAAAGACAATGCCAGTCGTTACGGGAACCGACGGCCGTGTGGTGATGGACAGCAACGGCCAGCCGAAGCGCATAGTGTATAACTACAACTCGGGCGATGCGCTCTACACCTTCCAAGGAGGCGATGCCATTTACGAGGACATCAACCACGACGGACAGATCAACGCCCTCGATATAGTGTATCTGGGCAACTCACAGCCAAAGCTACAGGGCGGTTTCAACGTGTCGTTTATGTATGGAGGGTGGAATCTGAAGGCACGTTTCACCTACCGTTGGGGCAATAAGATAGTCAATGCGGCACGTCGTGAGCTTGAGTCGATGAGCGGAGCCTTCAACCAGTGTGCCACGGTGAACTGGCGTTGGCGCAAGGATGGTGACGAGACTATGATACCGCGTGCCATGTATGTATATGACGACAAGTCTGCATACAACTATCAGGGCTGCAGTCGCTTTGTAGAGGATGGTTCATTCCTACGTTTCCAGAACCTGCAGTTCGGTTACGACTTCCCGAAGAAGGCGTTGAAGAAGTACGGACTGAATCAACTGCACTTCTCCGTGACAATGAACAACCTGTTCTGTTTCACCCATTATTCTGGTATTGATCCTGAGATATCGGTTGGTGGATGGGGAGTCGCAATAGATGATAAGACGGCGCGTTCAAAATCGTTTACTGCATATTTGGCTATAGGATTCTAAAGCCCCCTAACCCCTCCCAAAAAGGGAAGGGAGTGGTTACCCTTGAAGTCAATTGAAAATTTTTCGCAAGGCTCAACAAGCTACGCAAGTTCTTCGCTGATGCTCATCAAGCTAAAGCAAGTGAAAATTATAAATTGTACATTGTACATGTTAAATTGTAAATGAAACTTATGCACAATATATTCCGACATATAGCGAATGCCTTTCGCACTCCGGCTCCCTCCCTACGGGGGAGGGCGGGGGGAGAGGCCGTTCTGGGGTTAGTTTTTTTTCTCCTTACTCTAACTTCCTGCGTTGATACCATCATCCTTCCTGATGACAAAACGGTTGAGGAGGATTTCTGGAAGACAAAGACGCAGGTACAGTCAATGGTGAATGGTGCCTATTCATCATTAGCTTCTGAGGAGGTGCAGAGGAAACTGGTTATATGGCAATGCCGCTCAGATGAGCTAAACGTGAATACATCACTGAGTATAAATGAGTTGAATCAGTTCGACTCAAACAATCTACAGACCGACAACCGCCACAATAGTTGGGCGTCAATGTATTCCGTTATCAACACCTGTAACCTTATCATCTCAAAGTCGGCAGAGGTGATGGATATAGATCCTAATTACCTTGAGGGCGATCATAAGAATGTGGTGGCTCAGATGAAGGCATTGCGTGGATTGTGCTATTTCTATCTCATCAGGACATTCCGCGATGTGCCGTTGGTTCTTGAGCCTTACAAGGAGAGTTCGCAAGAACTGAAAGTCGGACAGACGGCAGCAGGAGTGGTGCTTGACCAGATAATCTCTGACCTTGAGGGCATTATGAATGACGCACTCTCAACAGCTAATGTGACGGATAATGTACAGAAATATGGTTGCTTTACACGTAATAGTATCTATGCCCTCTTGGCTGACTGCTATCTCTGGCGCGCGTCTGTAAACCATTCAGTTTCTGACTATAAGCGTTGTGTTGAGCTATGTGATATGGTAAGGGATGCGCGTGGCAGTGTTGTCAAGCGTTTAGGCAATAGTAGTCTGCTTGATGATGATGGATATAATCTGAACCTTTTCAGGAACTATTTCCGTCCGTTTGTCTCTGGAAATGACGGTGAGTCGCTGCTTGAACTTCTGTTTAGTGATAATACGGCTCTTTGCAATGCCTATTATAAGAGCAAGTCCAATTCAAATGCAAAGCCTTGGTTCTACACCAATTCATATTATTCATCTATAAAGAAGAATGCGAATATAGGCTTGAACGTGAATGTGTTTAATCAGTTGCATACTGGTGATGCGGTAACTGATATCCGAGGCTTTGAAAGTGTATATAACTTCAATAGTGGAGTGGAGGATGAGGTGATGATCCGTAAGTATGTTGCTCAGAATGTAATGGGTGACGTGGTTGTGGATGTTCCGTCAAATCGCTCATATTCCGGTTATAGGACAAACTGGATAGTGTATCGTGTGACTGACGTGATGCTGATGAAGGCGGAGGCTATGGTACAGATAGCGAGTCTGATGGGTGAGGATGTCAGGTCGTCTGTGTCACAGATAGCGAATGCAGGTTCACTCCATGACTCTGTTTCAATAGCCAAGAGTGTATATTCTAAGGTACAGGAGATAAGCAATAATCTCGTGACAGGTATGCGTCAGGTGCAGATCGTGAATACACGTGCACAGAAGGATGGAATATCCCTGTATGACTCTCTTGCATATAAGTTAAATGTTCAGGAGGCAGAGACTGCAGATTTCGTGAAGGCAGTGGCCCAATATGTCTCTTCGCTGGACAAGACATGTGAGGACCTTGAACTTGAGGTGATGAACGAGCGTGCCCGAGAGCTTTGCTTTGAGGGTAAGCGCTGGTATGATATGCTTCGTTACAACTACCGACACATGAGCGGTGTGAACTATAACACCCTCATGGTTGACCTTGGAGATAATCAGGCAAAGAACTATGACGGATTCCTTACTCTCATGGCTCGTAAATATACTAATAGAAATGGCTCTGCTCTGGTGGCAAATGTCAAAACGGAACCTTATCTGTATTTGCCTGTGCTGAAGTCGGAAGTGGAAATAAATAATCTGCTGAAACAGAATCCGGCTTATAAGGATAGGGCAACGGCGGAGAGGCAGTAGCCCTTTTGAAGAGAGGCTAAATGAATAATTAATAGTGAATAATGAATAATTTATAATGAGTATATTGCACAACAAATTTCGACATATAGCGAAGGGCTTTCGTCTTCCGGCTCCTTTCCCCATTATGGGGAAAGGGCTGGGGGTAGGTGTCGTTCTTCTCTTTTTGATTTCCTCCTGCAACAAAGAGCCGGATGAGTCTGACCTATATACCTTTACTGGGCAGACTATACAGGAGTTTGTCGAGGAGGATGACAATCTCTCGTTGTTCAGGCAGATTCTTGAGAGGGCTAACCTCTGGGCGGAGATGCGTACGTATGGTCAATATACCTGTTATGCTCCAAGTAACGAGGGAGTGACGGCATACGTGGACAGCTTGTGGAATGACCCAAAGTCTACGGATGACAATGGTAAGCTGGTGCATAATGGCATGACTGAGAATTCCGTCGATGGTCTTACTGATCAGCAATGCAGGGAGATAGCCAAGTATCATATCTCTACGATGACATATCTCTATGCTGATCTGTCGCAGACATCGAGTGCGGGCGCCAATGAGGTGTTTACCTATCTCGGTCAGACATTCAGTTCGGAGATATGCGACGACGGATCAGTGCGTCTTGGCGGTTCTGCCATTGTGGATAGGGATAATGACCGTCATGATATAGAGCTTGCCAACGGTTATCTGCACTACATCAATAAGGTGATACCTCGCAATACCCAGACGATAAATGAGATGATGAAGAATCTCACCCAGTATAAGGTATTCTATGAGGCTCTTGACAAGACGGGGATGCTTCCGTTGCTTTCAAGGACAAAGAAGGAGTTCAATAACGCTATTGACAATAATCATGGACGTCCGGGGTCAAGCTGGTCTTCAACGGAGTTCTATGTGCCAGCGGAGTGTAATGTGAGATATACGGTGTTTGCAGAGGATTCTGCTATTATGGCAGCAAATGGCATTCGCACTTTCGCGGATCTGAAGGCAAAGTGCGTGGAGTGGTATAAGGATGCAGAGAACTGGTATCCGTTGCCTGATGGCGAGAAGGTGAGTACGGGCGATGACTACACCTATACCTACAACGTGGTGAATATGTTCGTGCGCTATCATATCCTAAAAGCTGGTATGGCTACCTCAAAACTTCTCTACGGCTATAGTGCCTCTAATCAGAACTGGAACTACGCATTCGGTGGAGAGCCGTTCGACTACTACGAGACATTACTCCCACATACACTGATGAAGATTTGGCAGCCTCTGTATCAGAAGGAGAACGGAGAGGTGGCGACAGGCTCGAAGACGGGTATCTACATCAACCGTTTCCGTCAGCATAACACATTGACCGACGAGGTGGGTACAATGGGTAGGGCTTCCACGCATCAGGTACTCATTCCAGGCATAATGGTATATACCGACAGCCGTAGTAACATCAAGGCATTGAATGGCTATGTGCATGGCATTAACGGTATGCTTGTGTATAGTGCGGATGTGCCTCAGAAGGTACTCAACGAGCGTCTGCGCATAGATACAGGCTCGATGCTGTATGAGCTTGCCAATAATGACATCCGCTTTGCCACGGAGGCAGAGATAGCAAGTAAGAACCTGAACGGTTCGGCTGGTACGATGACACGTTTCCCTGTGGATTACTTCGACAACCTTTATAGCTTCACGGGTACTTCCTCTGGTATCTCTTGGTACACACAGGGCGCTTGGCGTGCATGGGAGGCTGATCAGCTCTCATTCTGGGGAGCATACGACTTTGCAGTAAAGCTTCCGAGTGTTCCTACGGGCGATTATGAGCTTCGTGTCATCTATCCTCCTATGGCAAACTCAGGACTTATGCAGTATTTCATAGGAACGTCAAAGAATGCAGCCTCAATGCAACCGCTTGGAGTGCCTTTCGATGCCCGTTATCCGAACTCATCTCTTGATGCAGATCGTGATGCTACAGGATATATGCTCTCAAGCGAGTTCTCCGACTATGGCGTGGCTTCAGACCTCGTAATGCGTAACCATAACTATATGCGTGCGCCGGCTAGTTTCTCTCGTGGAACCTATAACGGCATCAAGGAGCGTGCTACGTCGGCAGATCAGCTTATCCAGACGATAAGCAACTGTTGCAGATACGAAGAGGGCTATGGAACGAGTATGATGCGCCGTATCCTCGGAACTATCCATCTTGATCAGCGTAATGATTATTGGCTGCGCCTGCGTAACCTTATTCCGGAGGAAACCACTCTCGGTGGATCATTCGACTTCCTTGAGCTTGTGCCGACCACTGTCATCAATGATGCAACGATGACGGAGGATTGGTATTAAGCCTTCTGGAAAGAGGCTAATTGATAATTAATAATTGATAATTGATAATGAGTGTATTGCACAACATATTCCGACATATAGTGAAGGGTGTTAGCGGAAAAAGCATACTTCCCCCTTGCCCCTCCACGGGGAAAGGGTGCCCGCAGGGCGGGAAAGGGGTCATTGGGGCTTCTCTTTTCCTCCTCCTTACCTCCTGCTCCGACTTCTCTTCCTACAATTCCGTCGTGGAATCTTCCAATCCGACAGCTGACAAGACGTTGTGGGAGAATATATCGGCAAAGGGTGAGTTGAGCGACTTTGCACAGATACTTCAGGCAGTAGGGTATGATGCAGTGCTGAATGCTCCTACCACCTATACCGTGTGGGCTCCTGTCAATGGCACATTCAACAAGGACTCTATCATGGCGTTGACACAGGATGCTAAGACAAAGAAGAAGGTGATAGAGCAGTTCGTGTATGACCATGTGGCACATTATTCGCACTTTGAGTCGAATCCGAATGACACGGTGGTGTATATGCTCAGCAAGAAACTTATACGCTTCTCTGGAAAGAACACGGGTAGCCTCGCATTCGACGGTAAGGTAATAAACTGGGCGACTGATGCGTATAACACCCCTTCAAGCAACGGAATACTCTATATGCTCAATGGCATGGTGCCTTTCCGTCCTAATGCTTACGAGAATATCTTTACTGACAAGAGCCGGTATGGCATAGCAGATTCTCACTTCAATGCCTATGTGAAGAGGTATGAGAGGATTGAACTTGACGAGGATGCCTCGGTGAAGGGCGAAATTGTGAACGGTAATCAGGTGTATGATGACTCTGTTACGGTGACGACGAATTCTTTCGTGACTGGCTTTGCCCACCTCAATGCGGAACTGAATAATGAGGATAGCCTTTATACCGTTGTCATCCCTACGGATGAGGCGTGGCAGAAGGCATATGACAAGATAAAGTCATATTATAACTACATCACACCTATAAAGTATCAGAATCTCGGTAGTACCGCTACCGATTTCGCAGGCAAGAAAGGTGGCACATGTCCTACTACATCTACGGGTAAGGCTACTATCCTTGCTGCCAGTGCGGGTGTGGATGCGAGTAATGCTGCTACGCTGAGTGCTGCTCCTGCGGATGCTGATAAACAGGACACTAAGGCGTATTGGACCGATTCTATCGCCAAGCGCTGGATAGTACGTAATACGGCTTTCTCTGAGAATAACGGGAAGTATAACGCGAAACTCGTGTCGGGTGCAGCCTTTGTTGAGGGCGATACGCTTTTCTCTACTTCTGGAAACAAACTTACTGGGCTTGACAAATTAGATAAAGTGACTGTTCTCAAACAGCAGTTGAGTAACGGTCATGCCCGTGTGGTTAGTGAGTTCCCGTTTCGTGCATCGGAGACTTACGCTCCTGTGATCAAGACCCGCATACCAGGGCGTGTGGTGAGTACGAGCGGATACGGAACAGAGACTGTAACCCTTGAACGCAGGATGTTTGACGATAAGTTCTGCAAGCTTGAGGATGATGAGATTAATCTGGAGTATGTGTGTGCCACTCTTCCTGAAGGTTCTAACTATGCTCCGGAGATAGACTTCTATCTTCCTGATGTGCTTTCCACCACATACGATATCTATGCCGTGGTAGTGCCTCCGAAAGTTGACGGTACAGGACTGCCATATACCTTGCGTTTCGACCTTCACTATACTGATGCGAAGAATGAGCCACAGACAGGGCGTCTGGATGGTAAAACGCTTCAGACCTCGATAGCGAAGATCTCGAAGGTGGAGCCGTTCGTTAATAAGACAACGAAGGTTGATACGCTCTATCTCGGTCAGTTCACCTTCCCGATATGCTACTATGGCACAGGTGCTGCTCCAAACCTTAAGGTTATGAGTACGCTGAGCTCATTCAGTATGAGCAACAAAACTAAATATGATGCGCAGATAAGGATTGCGAATATTATATTAAAGCCTAAAGAGGAGTGACCCCTTTCTGCCCTGCGGGCATCTTTCCCCGTAAAGGGTAAGAGGCTGGCGCAGAATGGAGAGAATAAGTGAGGTTAGAAGGTTTGAGGTTAGAGGTCAGCATTGCTATAAACATTATTCGTTAAGGCTCATCAAGCTAAAGCAAGTCCGACCTGAAAACCTAAAAACCTAAAACCTTAAAACCCAAAAAAGAATGAGAAATGATATTTTTGACATAATACGGAAACAGGGGCTAAGGCTCGTTCTGAGTGCCATAGCCACGTCCTTCTGTGCCAATATGTACGCTCAGGATGTGGATGATGACACTTCTGACGATGAGGAGGTGGTAGGTATCAAAGCTCCGAAGCGTACGTTGCAAGAAGACAAGAATACTACGGTACAGATTTCTGGCATTGTGACGGACGATGCCACTAATCTCCCTGTTGCCGGTGTTCGTGTTCAGGCTCTCGGTGACAACCGATATACGGCAATGACTAACGCCAAGGGTGAGTTCACGGTGGCGGTTCCCGATTTCTGTACCTCGCTGTATGTCAGTGCGATTGGGTATATTGCAATTCAAGTACCATGTGCCATTTACAATGTACCAACGACAAAGGACAAATTGCAGATAAGGCTTATCTGCAATAAGTTTAGGAATATGTATGTGGATGGCACGGATTATACGGCAAAGGCTACGCATCAGGTGTTAGGTGATGGGAGTCTGGTGTTGGATGAGGATATTCGTGCTGGTCTCGGAGGTCATATACGTGCAATAACACGTTCTGGCGTGACGGATGGTGGTAGTGCTATGTTCATTCGTGGCCTGAACTCCATCAACGCTAATGCGCAACCGCTCGTGATTATTGATGGTGTAGAGACGGATATGCAGCCAGGCAGGGCTACGCTGCATAGCGGTAGGGCTTTCAACGCTCTTGCTTCGCTCTCGCCTGAGAACATAGAGAAAGTGACGGTACTTAAGAATTCTACGGCTCTGTATGGCGCACGAGGTGCCAACGGTGTGATTCTCATTGAGACAAAGCGTGGGCATAGCATGGCAACACGTATTGACGTGGGTATCTCTGCTGGTGTTACGATGATTCCCCGTACGCAGACGGTTATGAATGCGTCGCAGTGGCGCGATTATGCCACCGAGATGCTTGGCACCGTGAAGGAACTGGGGATGTCGGAGTATCGTGACGTGACGTTCAACTTCCTGAATGACAATACGGAGGGCTACTATTACAGGATGTACCACAATGATACGGACTGGAAGGATGAGGTGTATCGCACGGCGGTGACACAAAACTATAACATCAACGTGCAGGGTGGCGACGACGTAGGCATGTATAACCTCTTTGTGGGATATGCCGATGCGCAGGGCAACGTGAGAGAAACTGGCTTTGACAGGCTCAACGTGCGCTTCAATGCCGATATCAGTATTCTGTGGAATCTCTCGACGAAGTTCGATATGTCGTTTGCCCGCACTAATAACCGCGTCTTCGACGATGGCTTTGCTTCGGATATGAGCATGAGTACGGTGACATCGCCTACGAGTCTGGCTCTTATCAAGTCGCCTCTTGTTACACCATATCAGTATAACAAGCATGTGGGTGGATTTACGAGTCTGCTGTCGGATTATGACCAGTTGTTCAGTCCGCTGAGTCAGAAACTCTATGGCAATGACTATGCGTATTCGCTAGCCAATCCGACTGCCATCATTGCTAACAGCAACGGTGACAACAAGAACAAGGTGGAGAATACATACTTCAACGTGCAGATAGCCCCGACTCTCAAGATTAACGACCGACTGAGTGTTACTTCCCAGTTCAGCTATTATCTCAACCGTAATGCGCAAAAGTATAACCGTCCGTCGGGCGGTGTGCCTCCGTTTGAGGTGAAAGGACTTGGAACGGTTTATAACCAGAAGTCATCGCTCTTCGCAAAGGAGAATAACGTACTGAGCAACACGCATGTGGATTGGAAGATAGGTGATGGCTGTTGGAAGTTGGCGGCTACTGGCGGTTTCCGCTATAACACTTTCTCATACGATGCAAGTGATGCCAAGACGCAGTTTCGCACAGCGCAGTCGGATAAGAACCCATATCAGACTGCTGATCCTTCGGTAGGATATGCTGACGTGGATGGTGCAAAGGACGTGTGGAAGAATTTGCAGTGGTATGCAAGTGCCGACTATGCCTTCCGCAACCGCTACTTCGCCACGGTATCGCTTCTTGCAGAGGCAAACAGCCGTTTCGGTAGTGAGGCATCAGGCGCATTGAAGGCATTCGGCACGTCATGGGCTGTGTTCCCAAGTGTTCAGATGGGGTGGGTGATGACAAACGAGAACTGGTTCCCGAAGGATGCTGGTATAGATTATCTCCGATTGAATGCAGGATATGACATCAGCGGAAATGATGATATATCAAACTATGCAGCACGCACTTCTTTCTCATCTGTGCGATATAACTATAATGCGATTGGAGTGCAGATGACAACAATAGGCAACGAGCATATAAAGTGGGAAACAACCACTAAGTGGAACTTCGGATTCCTGGCAAATATGCTTAATAACCGTCTTTCTGTTGATTTCAATTACTACATACACAAGACGAGGAATCTCTTGACGCTCATGACCTTCTCTTCTCCGATTTCTGGTATAAACAAGTATTGGACGAATGGAGGAGAACTTGAGAACAGGGGCTATGAGTTGACGTTGTCGGGTAAGCCTGTGGCATTGCGCGACTGGACTCTGGAGCTTGGTGCGACAATAGGCCATTATGCGAATAAGGTTACTGCGCTTCCTGACGGCAACTATACCAACTCGGTGTATGGCAAGGATAATATCCTTGTTTCGGTAGGAAATCCAGTGGCTCTCTTCTACGGCTACAAGACAAACGGCGTCTTCGCTTCGGATGCAGAGGCGCGCACGGCATGTCCGCAAGGGTATCTTGTTATGAAGAATGCAGCCGGACAGGATGTAAAGTTCGGGGCAGGAGATGTGCGTTTTGTTGATCTCAACGGTGACGGTGTGATAAACGAGTTGGACAAGACTGTGATAGGTAATCCGAATCCGGATATATACGGTAATATATTTGCAACGCTGACATGGAAGGATGTCACCCTTGACCTTGGCTTCAACTTCAGTCTTGGCAATTATGTATATAACTATCAGCGCACTATCCTCAACTCGGGTTCAACCTTCTATAATCAGCAGGTGGCGGAGCTTGACCATTGGCGATATGAGGGGCAGAGGGCAACGCTTCCTCGCCTCGCATACGGAGATCCGATGCAGAACAATCGTTTCTCTGACCGTTGGATAGAGGATGGCTCATACCTTCGTATGAAGTATGTCCGTGTAAACTGGGAGTTGCCTATGCCTGAAAGCTGGCAGTCATGGCTTCAGGGCATCAGTGTATGGGCAGAGGCGCAGAATCTCTTCACTCTCACCCATTACACAGGTAATGACCCTGAGTTCTGCATCGGCAATAGCGTGATGTATCAGGGCATTGACTGCGGAAATATTGCGCAGAGTAGGGCGTTCATATTAGGATTAAAAATAAATCTGTAGTGTTGGGATTAAAGTAGATAGTGTAAAGATTAATGTAAATAGTATATTCGTTATGAAAATAAATATTCAAGGATATTGCATTGATATAAGGAATAAAGTGAAAAAGATAAGGGGAAAAACATTCTACATTACACTTTTCACTTTACTCTTTACTCTAAATTCCTGCTCCGACATGCTTTCCACCGACAACGATAGTATGGTCTCTGATCCGGGGATGAACTCCAAGACGGACTCTGTGTTCTATGCCCTTGGAATAGCTCAGGCTATGCAGCAGGTGGCAGATCAGTATTTCTATATCGGGGAGCTGCGTGGTGAACTCGTCACCGTGGATGAGGCTAATACCGACAAGAACCTCAAGGAACTGGCCAATTACTCTGCAAGTCAGGAAAATGCGTACGACAGCTCGTATGTGTTCTATAAAGTCATAAACAACTGTAACTACTATCTCGCTCATCGTGATTCAACGCTGAAGACAGGTTCTACGAACGTTGTCATTGATGAGTATATAGCCGTTGCGGCTTGGCGTGCGTGGGCTTATTTGCAGTTGGCACGTATCTATTGCGGTAATGCTGACGGTCTTACAATTCCGTTCTTCACCGAGCCATTGACTTCTATCTCGCAGATTGAGGGAAAGGCTGCGGATCCTGGATGTCAGATGAATCTTTCGCAGATTGTCGATGCACTTGCACCAGAGCTTGAACAGCTTTTGGAGCGTTATCCTAATACTCGGGTACCGACTTTTGGTACAGATTACTATTCTATTGGCACAACCAACTGGGGAGAGAACAGGTATATCGATATGTCAAAGATATTCATACCAATTCAGGTGGTTCTTGGTGATATGTATCTTGAGACGGCTCAATATGAAAAGGCTGCCAAAAAATATGCCGATTATCTGTGTAAGAATAGAGTTGTGCCAGAATGGTTAGGGTCTCTTAGGGTGTTGGATTATGCTCCAGAATCAGAGGATATGTCTTACGTTTTCAATTCGTTTTATATTTCTTATTTAACTTTATTCATGAATTCTGTAAATCCGCCTGAGATTCTGACATATATCCCGATGGCGGTAAGTTCACAGAATGGAAAGACAACTTCTGTACCATTGTCATTCGGCTACGACTATTATTCCATCAATCATTCGTCAACATGTCCACGTGTGGATAATATCCAGATTGAGCCTTCTAAAGCTTTCTATGCCCTAACTGACTCTTCCGACTATTATTATTATCCAAGGAGTTATAATGGACAGACGGAGAATACCAGTTATCCAACTGAAGTGAAGAAATACAAGGGTGGTGATGGTCGTGCAAGTGTTGCCTCCGTAAGTCAATATGTCGACAATGCCATCCTCTATCGTAATCCTGCAGATAACTCGAAAGTATATGTTAGCAAGGTAAAGACTGCCAATGTGTATCTCTATCGTGCCTCTACCGTATATCTGCATCTTGCAGAGGCACTTAACGCAATGGGATATACCGATGCAGCCTTTGCCATTCTCAAGAATGGTATCTCTACATACCTTGAGAATCTCGTAAAGAAACCAACTCTGGATTCTGAGGGTAATATTGTCACTAATGAAGATGGTACTCCGAGGATTGAGCCGTACAAGTACATGTCGCAAGAATCTGTTGATATGCTTGGTACTACCTTGCCTTTCCTCAGCGCCCAGTATCGTGAGATCTTCAACGCAAATGATGTCTATGGCATTCACGCTCATGGCTCTTGCAGTTACAACAACAAGGAAAACGAGCTTGCACAATCGGCTAAAGGTTCACGTGCTACAGCCCTCGGTTCTCAGATGAACAATTTCTATTTGCCAGATGTTATCATTGGCGATAAAATGAAAGAGATAGCCAAGAAATATGATGTAGGTGTAGGGACTTCAAAGACCGATTCTGTTGCTGCTATGCTTGATTTGCTATGCGATGAGTATGCCAAGGAATTTGCATTTGAAGGACGCCGATTCTACGACCTCCAGCGTATTGCACGCCATTTCAATGAGATGGGAATATGGGGAGGTAACTTTGGTTCACGTTGGTTCGTAGAAAAACTTTCGGGCAACAGACCTAAGAAAGACCTTCATGACCCCCGTAACTGGTATTTGCCTTTTAAGTGATTCAATCAGGTTTTAAGGTTCGTAGGTTAAAGGTTTTCGGGTCGAGAAGCTTGAAAAAAAACGGTTACAATTTTTAACGTGAGTTCAAAAAAAACTTAAAAACGTAAATAATCAGTAACATTATACAATAAAAGACCAGAAACGAAGTTTAATATATAATACATAATGTTGTTTTCTTAAAACAGACGAAATGGAAAAAACTTACTCTAAGATCATGATGCTCTCAGTAGCGTTTATGATTTCAATGGCAACATTTGCCGAGACCAAGATCAATGGTGTCTATTACAATCTAGACGGTAACAAGAGACAAGCACAGGTAACCTACAATGAGAGTGCTCCGTCAGCATCTTATTCATACTCAGGAGCTGTCACTATACCACAGGTTGTAACCTTCGAAGGAAAGGAATATGCTGTCACATCTATCGGTGAAGAGGCATTCTTTGAAAATCGTGGTCTTACGTCTATCACCATCCCTAACTCCATCAAGAGCATTGGCGACAAGGCTTTCTATGGATGTAGTGCACTTACTTCTGTAGCTATTCCTAATTCTGTGACCTCAATTGGTGAAGGTGCATTCTCTGGATGTGATGCTCTTACCACAATCAACATCCCAGGATCTGTAGAGAATATCGGCATGGGTGCATTCTCATCATGTAATGCCCTCTCTCAAATCATTGTTGATAAGGACAATACAGTATACGACAGCCGTAACGGATGTAATGCAATCGTTCTTATTGCCAACAATATGCTCATTGCTGGCTGTAAGGGTACAATCATCCCTAATACTGTAACAGGTATTGGTGCTTGTGCATTCTATGGATGTCAGAGCTTGACTAACATCAGCATTCCAAATTCCGTTAGAACTATCGGAAATAATGCTTTCGCTCTTTGCTATGGTCTTTCTTCAATAAATATCCCAGAGTCTGTAATCACTATCGGTAGAGGAGCATTCATGCTTTGCTCATCTCTCTCTTCCGTTACAATCAATGGCGCTAACACCAGTATCATGAGCTATGCTTTTGACGGCTGTAACAGTGTTGCATCAGTAAAGATTCTTTCTCAGAATCCACCTGCTATTGATAACATGACTTTCGCAGTATATCGCGACCTTCACGTTCCTGCATCTGTTGTAAAGGCATATCAGGTTGCTGACTACTGGAAGAAGTTCCGTATCGTAGGCGATAAGAAGTAATTTCCCTTTCGCTCAGCGAAATATATAAAACGCAAAGACACAAAGACGCAGAGATGATAAATCCTTTGCGACTTTGAGTCTTTGCGCTTTTTTGATTATATGATATTATGAATGCTAAGATGAAGAGAACCTGGGTTTTATTATTCGGAATCACGATGTTGAGTTCATGTGTAAGAAATTCCAACTCGGAAAAGTATGTAGAATATCTTGTACCTGATTCCTCTGTCAATAAGTTCATTCTGCGTGATACTTCCTATACATGCACAATAGATAACTTTCCTCCTATTGTAGATACTTATAACAATGGTGAAGGTGTTTATTTCTCTAATGCCTCTTCTACGGAATTTCTATTCCTTAAAATGGAAAATGGAGGTTATAGAGGACAATTTGACTATTTCTATATAACAGATACTATTCCTCTGCAATACAAAGATAGCGTATTTGTGCTTCCTGATACAGCTTTCTATACAACTCGTGGAGCTCGTTTAGGACTTTCAGAAAAAGTTTTTTCTGAGAAATACAAGAATGTAGAGTTTGAAATAACTCGCAAGGATAGTCAAGTTGTCTATTCTCTTGACACTATGACATACCATAGCAGATATGTTTTTGTGCATGATAGTTTGCGTTATATAGAGTTTGGTGAAGTGTATTAGTAAATGTCTCATAATGAAAAAAGTATTGTCTTTGATGTCTTTTCTTTTGGTTCAATGCAGTTTGTTCGCATCTGAACCAATAGATTTACATGGATGTTGGAGTGTAAGCCATTATATCGCTTATAATTGTGTGACAGAAGAGGATAGTATTCCTCATATTGCAGATATGTATGCACATGGTTATCAGCATTTCTTTTTTGATGAGAATGGAAAAGGTTTCAGAGTGTATCCGTCTAATGATGTTGATGAATTCAAATGGTCTGTGTCTAACGATACTCTGAATATACTTGATGGAGATACATTGGTGCCTTATAGAATAGAAAATGTAAAGACTAGGGGCTTACATCGTAGTATATTTCTACGGTTACTTTCTGAAGGCACAAGGAATTTTCATGAATCTTTTTTCCCATTTTCTATAATGGAGAAATCTGCTGATTACGTTTTCTCTCCAGATATACCACGAATTGGTATAAGTAAAAAAGTACAGAATGCTATTGGAAAAATAAGAGGATCGCTTAATCCCGACTACTGTGTGTTGCTTGTAGGATATGAGGGTAAGGATTGTAAGTTTCATTTTACATATCCTGAGACAAACAGTTTAGACAAGGATTTTCGTGATGATTTTCTGACAGAAGAAGGTTATAAGTGTGCTCTGTTTGTTCTTTATGATGAGAAGATGAAATCTGTTAGAAAAATATCATTAAGAGTATTTGATTATACTCCGTATCTTTTCGAGCATGTTTATATTTCTGTTGCCGAGGATTATAAACCAAATGGTAAGAAAATCAATTATCGATGATTTCGCCTCTAATGCAGTTTCCGAACATGTCCATTGTGACTCTGTGTCTTTGCGTTTTATTATATGATGTTATGATTGTTATGATGAAGAGAATTTTTGTGGTGCTAAGTAATCCATTTGTAATATTGACTATTGTCAATATGTTGTTTGCGTGTCGTATAGTGTGGGTTATTAAAAATACATGTTTCCTGATTCATCCGGGAGAAATCGTATATAAGTTCCCTTTGATAGAGGAAAACTATAATGTGATGATTGGTGGAATTCTGATGAATATTTTCTTTGTTGGGATTCTGTTGTTGAAATTAAGAAAGAAATCAATTGTTGAGCAATATGATCTGAAATGTTGTATGTTTTATAATATTATTACTTTTCTATTGATAGCTTGGGGATATTGGCATTTGTTTGACACAATTCATGATCGAATAATAACAGAATATAATCCTCTTTTCCAATTTTGGTTTAAAGTGATGAACATGCAATTTCTTGGAAATCCTAAATATGTTATGTATGTTTATGGCTTATTGACTACGATGTTAATAGGTTTGAATATTGGATTTGTGAAACTCCTGAAAAAAAAGGTTTGCTCTACTCCCATGTAATTCCGTTGCAAGTCCCTTGTAACTCCCATGTAAGTCCCATTTGGGCCCTATCACAGGAACGGACTTGAAACGGACTTAGAGCGAAGGAGAAGCGAAGAAATAGCGAAGGCAGAGCGAACCCACAACTGAAGCAAAAACTTATTTGTTTTGCAAATCGAATATTACCCGATTATTTGGTAGTATTATTATTTTTGATTATTTTTGCACTTGAAATCTGTAAAGTTCAACCTTTATCTCATTATTCTATGCGATTTATATACATAGTTATCAGTTTTTTTGCTTTGATGCTAGCTTTTGCTTGTAGCAGAAATGCTGTGAGTAAGGAAAACGTAGATATTCATGATACTATTTATTCTAAATATTTCCCGGACGATTATGTCTCAGGTATTAGGGTATATAGGAATGATATGGCAAACGAGGAAAATGGTAATGTGTATTATTGCTTGCTAAATAAAGACACTTTAACTGTTATTGCAGATTTACATCCAAGTAAGTTCTCTTTGGGTGGTCCTTATAATGTCCAGAAAGATGAGGTACTGAGAAAGAAATTCTCAGAATTAAAAGATTCTGTAAAAATATATCAAGATAGAACGGATTTTGGTGATGAGGGAGACGGCCCTCCATATTTCTTTTCTGCGGTTATAGGTAATGACACAATAAACTACATCGCAGATTTGAGTAAAACGAATTGTTATGCCTTTTATGATGCTTTCTTGGGATCTGATAGATTCAGTTATGATGATTATCGTGTTGGAATGAATCTTAATGACTGTTCAATTGCAGCCTTAATTCCTAAGGAGATATTGGAAAAAGTGCATCGCATAAAGCTGCTTCATAGTGGTGATTATAAGTTACCTACTCAAAAGAGTATTGGTATTTCTATATTCCAGATAGTTGTTGTGACAATTGATAATGCTATTATAAAGAACATTTATGTAAGTGGTTATTAATTCAACAGAAGATAGCTATGGATGTAATTCAAATCGCAAATATACATAACGTGAAGTATGAGATACCTGTCGAGGAAAGTCCCGGATTTGTGGTATTCACATACGAGAATGCCTTGTTGATGATTGACAAGATAAGGTATGAGTGTTTTCCTGTAGCTGCTATAGAAGTATATATTAAGCGTGATTTTAATTTCACTTGTGCCTTTACCTGTGCCAGACGAAATGGTGAAACCATGCCTCAGTTTACTCGTAGAAGTTGTGATGAGGCTATTGAGTATATCAATAACTTGAATGGTGACAAGAATGACTATCTTTATGATATTTATGTAGGTGATTTTGATAATGTACCTATGGAAGTACCAGAGGATAATAAGGAATTATGTGAAGAAGATGATGAACGATGGAGTTATGGAAAAATATTTCTTTATGTCCTTGGGGTGGATGTAATCATATCATTAATATCATTCTGTATATTCCCGCATGATGGGTTTAGGGCGATTATGTTCATGTTTGTAGCTTTCTGGGGCGCTTGTGCCACGTGTGTGCTTGGCTCGATTTTTCTTGCGTTTGATGTGTTGAAACGAATAGGCAAGGTATTGCTTGCTAATATTATTATGTTTCCTGTGGTGATTATTGGTTTATTAATGCTTTTCTGGGGTTAAGAAGCGGTTGAAGACTAATGCTGAAGGTATATTATAGTCTTAGGTTGAAAATGGCATATAGGATATGTCGTGATTTAGGAGTGGTGACGTTGCTACTCTTAGTTTTCCTGTGCCTTGCGGTTTATGGACTATGTTGCATAGATGCGAAGTACAGACTACTGACATTTGTCGTTATTGCGTTGATGATATTACAGGCAAGAGGTGATAGGATGTTCCTTGAAAGCCAGTTTGGTAAGAGATACGAATGGTTGTTGGTTTCAGATACGCTTATCGTGGCTTTACCGTTTGTTGTGCTCGCAATAATAAACTCTGATTGGCTTTGTCTGCCTATCATTATTGGCTTGGCAATAGCCTTTCCTTTCTTGCCAAAATACAGTTCGGTATTCTCTATACCAGGTTGTCGGCTATTCCCAAAGGGAAACTATGAGTTTCAGAAAGGCATGAGAGCGTTCCTTATTCCATATTGCATATTGTTAGCTGTCTCTGTGATAGGAATGATATATGGTAATATCCGCATAGCAGAGGTTGCAACAGGCTTGGTATGTCTCATTATGGTTCAATCTCTTTTTCTTCCTCCTGACAGAAGCTGGATGTTGAACTGGTGTTCAGCCTCGCATTTCATAAAGGTGAAGTCAATGCAGATTGCCGTATGCAGTATGGTGGTATTGTTACCTTTCCTTGTATTGCTCTTGGTTGGTGGATTGTCATGGACGGTTGTAGTCTCAGTTTATTTTGCAGCGACTATTTGGCTGATAGAAACAGAGATGTTACGATTTACGATGTCAGATAGTCCGATTTTAATGTTTGTTGTTATGATTCCACTGGTTTCCATCGCATATTTCTCTGTTGGAATACCGTATGTGTTCATTCCCTCAGTAATGGTATTAGCGTGGATTATGTTCGGCGGATATTCGTACATCTCAAATGTTATAGAAAATGATTAATGTAAAGAATCTTACGAAGAAATACGGCTCGCAGGTGTGCCTTGATAATGTCTGCCTTTCACTTGAGGAGGGGAGGATATATGGTATGGTGGGCGAGAATGGAGCAGGCAAGAGTACGTTGTTCAGATGCCTTACCAATCTTGAGAACTATGATGGCGAGGTGGAGATGCCAAGTGGATTGTCGGTCGGGTATCTGAGTGATACGCCATTCTACTATACCTATGTTACAGGTCGTGAGTATATCGAGTTTTGCATGAAGGCAAGTGGTAAGGTGCTTGATAAGGCCGCATTGGAGGAGATAAACTCTCATTTCCGTCTGCCTTTGGACAAGTATGCCACGAGATATTCGCTTGGCATGAAGAAGCGACTTGCTATTATGACGCTTATGCTTCAGGAACATGATATCGTGATTCTTGATGAGCCTTTCAACGGACTTGACATCGTGGGTACTATCATTCTGAAGAAATGGTTCAAGGAATTGAAGGACAAACACAAGACTGTTATTTTCTCTTCGCATATCATCTCTTCGCTTACTGATATCAGCGATGAGATTTTCTATATCCATGCCGGCAAACTGATGAATAGTTTCAAGGGCGATGTTTCGGCAGAGGAGATTGAGAATATCATAGCGGAAGAGGTATTATAATTACGAACAAAAATTTTCTAATTACATAGTTACATGAAAACAAAAAGAATTTTATTCCTATTGATGGCGATATTCGTCATTTCGTTTGCATACGGACAGGAGACGGATGAGAAAGTCAAGAGATTAATAAGTACAGGTGTTATGCTTCATGACAAAGGTATGTATGATGAAGCTATCTTGAGATATGACTCTGCACTTGTTCTTTCTCCTAATAACTCTGATGTTGTATCTGAGAAGGCATTTACTCTTAGTGCTATGGGTAAGGCTTCGGAAGCGAAGAAAATGGTCGAGAAGCAGATAAAAAAGGCCGATGCTAAGGATCTGTCCTCTTTGTATATGGTTTATGCAGGTATTTTGGATGATGCAGGAGATCACGTAAAAGCTATAGAGATATATGAGAAGGCTGCCGCAGCAACGGATCCTGAAGATTTTCATTCCTTGCAGTTGATTCATTATAATGCAGCTTTAACATTCTCCCGTTTTGCGGATAAAGACAAGCTGGACAAGGAAACTTGGGAGAATTGTATACTTCATAATCTTTATAACTCTATCAAATTCAATCCTACACATGCAGGAAGTTATGCACTATTTGGCAATGTGTTATCTCAAGTAACTCACAGTTACTGTGATGCGTTTATGGCAGAAGCTATGTTTGCCATACAGGGAGGTAATCGTGTTGATTTGATAGAGAACGAGTTTGCTGCGTGGTCTGATCTGAAACTTGATTCGGCCTCTGGTCCTAAGACAACCCTTGCTTTCAATAAGGTGAATGAAATGATGAAGAGTGAGCCGTCTGAGTATGGCAGGTTGTATGATGTTTTTTCAACGATAACACCTTTGCTATGTCCTGATACGCTTGGTACACCACTTCCGGTTGCATATACAGAAGATTTTTTTGCCGAGTCAATTATGCCGTTTTTTGCAGAGTTGAATCGTCAGGGATTTTTGGAGTGTTTTTTCCATGTGGCAATGAAAAATTCTAAGAAGAAGTATATCACTAATGCTGATTGGGTGGCAAATCATAAGGACGTTGAGGATCGTATGTGGGAGTATATACGTGGGTTGCCTATCTTTATGAAAGATATTCAGTATGGATATATTCCTGATTCTATGTCGGTTAAAACTGTGGAGGATGCTCGTAAGCACAATGCTGATGCTATGGGATGTTGCAAGTTTTATCTTACTCATCTTTCTGGTACTCCAGAAATGGATAAAGCTGCTAGTAATATTGTAGCATGGACGGTGGCTTCTCCTGATGTGTCGGTGAATGTATGTTCTTTTATAACACATTTGGTAGCCCAGAATGAAAAATATCATCCTGTTCTGTTCTCATATATTGCAGGTTGTTCTTTCTCTGCTTTGGCAAGTGGCACAAAGACATTCACAAAGGATATATTTATGAATGGCATCACAGCTGTTATTGCAAGATATGCCAATGAGAAAGAAACTCTTGGTAAGATTGATGAATTGGACAAACTCCAGAATCTATATGAAAATGACCAAGAGGGTTTTGAAAAGTTCATAGAAGAGAACTACAAAAAATAATGATATATGAAGAATCCACACTCCCAAACAGGTAGCGTGGATTCTTCATTTCTGCAATAATTAGGCTTTGTCTGCGTTATTATATATGGTATATTAAACTTGTTTCAGCTTTATGAACTTCAGCGAAGAACTGTGAAGCTGATGAGCCTTTCAACGGACTTGATATCGTAGGTGCTATTATTCTAAAGAAATTGAAAGACAAGCGTAAGAGATTTTATAATTTCGAATTAAAAATTTCTAATTATATAGTTACATGAAAACAAAAAGAATTTTGTTCCTATTGATGGCGATATTTGCCATTTCGTTTGCATACGGACAGGAAACGGATGAGAAATATGAAAAGGCAGATGTTTTGCGTAAGGAAGGTATTGCCCTTCATGATCAGGGAAAGTATGAAGAGGCAATCCAAAAGTATGAAGAAGGATTGAAACTCCTTCCTTACAACTCTTCGTTGATATACGAGAAGGCATATAGTCTTACGGCTATGGGCAAGAAGGCGGAGGCAAAGAAGCTGCTAGAGAAGCTGTTTAAGAAAGGAAAGACTGACGAGGATTTGTCTGGCCCTTATATGTTTTATGCTAATCTCTTGGATGATGATGGTGAGGCTATGCAGGCTTTGGAGGTATATGACAAGGCGTTGGAATATGTTTCTCCTTCTGATGTTCCTACCATTCAGCTTATTAACTACAACAAGGCTTTGACTCTCTATAATCTTAAGGATGAGGATAAGGCAAAGATTGAAAATTATAAGCAGCAAATCTACGATCATCTGGATAATTCAATTGAATGTAAGGCTACTCATCCTGGTAGCTACCTTATTTATGGTCGCCTTTTAGCTGATGAAGGTGGATATTATAATGCAATAGCTTGCTTTGGAATAAACGCGCTGTTGACAGGTGAAAGGGTAGGTACTCTTGAAGCTGCATTGAAAGAATGGGAAAATAAGGATATTGATTCTAATTCAGGACCATTGACCACTCTTTCGCTTAACAAAGTGAAGGAGGCACTAAAATCTGAGCCTTCCGAGTTTGGTAAGTTATATGATGTATTTACTACCGTCATTCCTGCTATATGTCGTGATACCCTTGGCGCTCCAGTTCCTTTCTCGTATGCTTACGATCTGACGAATGATGGTATTGTGCCTTTCTTCTCTGAGTTGAAACGTCAGGGATTGCTGGAATGTTTCTTCCATGTGGCTATGAGAAATGCCAAGGTGCAGTATATATCTAATGCAGACTGGCTTACAAGTCATAAGAGCGATGAGGAGCGTCTATGGAATACTATTGGTGAACTAGGAGTGTTCAAGAGTGACCTGAAATATGGATATGTTCCTGATTCTGTGGAGTTCAGAACACCAGAGGAAGCACATAAGCATAATATAGATGCTATGGCAGCTTGTAAATTCTATCTTACACATACAATTGACTCAAAGGATATACCTAATGTAAAGAAATATATCGTTACATGGTCTATGGCTTCACCTGATGTGCATATCAATATTGGAGCGCAGGTTGCGGATTGGGCTAATACCAACAATGAATATCTTGTTGCTTATCTGGCAGGTTGTTCTTTCCATGCCCTGATTTCACATCAGAAGGAATGGGACAAGGAGACTTTTGCTGCGGGGGTATATCGTGTGTTGGCTATGTATGCATCCGAAAAGGAAACTCTTGGCAAGAATGAGGGGCTTGACAAACTTCTAGAGCTATTCAATAGTGAAGGTGATGGCTATAAGAATTTCATAGAAGAGAACTACAACAAATAATGATATATGAGATGAATCCACGCTTCCAAACAGCAAGCGTGGATTTTTCTTTTCTGCAATATTTCCCCCTCTTTTTCGTTATAATATAGATATGAATAAGTCTATATTTTCTCTCCTTAGTATCGCTGTGTTGGCTTTGCTGTGCTCTTGTGCGGCAGAGAATGCTATGCGTAAGGGTGAGAAGTTCTTGGCGCTTGGCGAATACTATGACGCGGCGGAGCAATTCAAGAAGGCTTATTCAAAGACTCCCTCTGCTGATCGTGAGCTTCGTGGACAACGTGCCTTGAAGGCAGCTACGTGCTATGCGCGTGTGAGCAGCACCATGAAGGCGTTGGCTTGCTATCGTAATGCTGTGAGATTCAATCAGGCTAAGCCCGAGGACAGACTTACATACGCCCGTATGCTTCTGAAGAATGGCGAGTACAAGGCTGCCCTTAAGGAGTTTGAGGAACTGAGGGATAGTACTGTTAGCGAAGATGGCACGAAGAAAATCTCACAGGCAGATTATGACTTCCTTGTGAAGAATGGCATTACTTCTGCCCAATCGGCTCCTGAATGGAAAAAGGCTGGCTCTGCCTATACGGTGAAGAAGATGGACGTGTTCAACGGTCGTAGGGCGGATTATTGTCCGATGCTTGCTGGTGATCAGTATGACCGCCTTTATTTCACCTCTACACGCAACGAGGCGCAGGGCGAAGAGTTAAGCGGTATCACAGGTGCAAAGCCGGGTGATATCTTCTTTTCTGATAAGGATGAGAAAGGCGTGTGGGGAAGGCCGCAGGAGATTGCCAGCGGACTGAACACGGAATTTGACGAGGGTGCTTGCTATATCTCCCCAGATGGCGGTACGATGTATCTTACCCAATGTCCTACCGATCCTCAGTACCCTCGCTATGCCACTATAGCTACGGCTCAGCGTTCTGATGCCGCATGGGGTAAGGCAACAGAATTCAAGCTCACAAATGATACACTTTCGTCATACGCTCATCCTGCTATCTCGCCTGATGGTGAGTGGCTGTACTTCGTCAGCGATATGCCGGGAGGAAAAGGCGGTCTGGATATATGGCGCACACGCCTTACGGCTTCTGGAATGGCAGGTGTGGAGAATCTTGGAGAGCCTGTGAATACTCCGGGTAATGAGATGTTTCCCACGTTCCGTCCTAATGGCGACTTCTATTTCTCAAGCGACGGTCATCCGGGTATGGGAGGATTGGATGTGTTCATAGCCGTTGCAGGTGATGATAACAAATATCACCTCTCGCATCCTGGCTACCCTCTTAACTCTCAGGGCGATGACTTCGGACTTACCTTTGACGGAAATCAGAACAAGGGTTTCTTTTCAAGCAACAGAGGCGATGCTCGTGGATGGGATCATATCTATTCGTTTGAGAATCCCGAGGTGGTACAGACTATCCGAGGCTGGATATACGAGCAGGACGGATATGAGCTTACAAGAGGCGTTGTGCGACTTGTGGGTAGCGATGGTACTAACCAGACGATGGGCGTGAAGAGTGACGGCTCGTTTGAGTATGTGGTAACTCCTGGCGTTGACTATATCGTATTGGGAAGTTGTCCAGGTTTCCTTAACCATAAGGAGGAGCTGCACGTGGATAGTGCAAAGACATCCGAGGTCTATGACCTGCAGTTCCCTCTGGCATCTATCTCTGCTCCTGTGCTTGTGGATAACATTTTCTATGTATTCAACAAGGCTGATCTCTTGCCTGAAAGTACGGTGGCACTCGATTCTCTTGTCTTGATGCTTACGGAGAACCCGAATATCACCATAGAGTTGTCTGCACATACCGACTATCGCGGCTCTGACGAGTATAACAAGGCTTTATCGCAGAAGCGTGCCGAGACCGTGGTGGATTATCTTATAAAGAAAGGAATAGCAGCCGACCGTCTCACGCCTGTGGGCTATGGTGAGGAGCAACCGAAGAAGATACGTAAGAAGGTGGCAGAGCACTATCCTTGGCTCAAGGAAGGTGATGTGTTGACCGAGGAGTTTATCACGAAACTCAAACCTGACCAGCAGGAAACCGCTAACGCCCTTAACCGCCGAACAGAGTTCAAGGTACTCCGCATCACCTACGATATGTTTGATGAGGAAGGTAATATGAAGAACCCTCCAAAGCCGAAGCCAAAGGCAGAAGAAACAGAGGACGAAGGATTTGAATTCTTTGAATTCTGATTTCTTGTATATTGCTTAAAGATGCAAAAGGAAAATAGCCTCAATAGGCTAAAAATTGCCAATATGGCATAAAACAAATGTGTCAAGCATCAGATAAATCAGATACATCCGTTTCGGAAAATAATGGAAACAGATTTATATGATGTAACTGAAATTTTGTTTGGGCAACAGAAATTAATTTTATGCCGTATTGGCAATTTTAGGTCTATTGAAGACCATTTTCTGTTTGAATATGACAAAGCCACGTAGTGGTTGGTGAAAATGCTAAGGTGTTTAGCAGAGAGCCGAAGTATGAGGCTTTCAAGGAAACACCTTTGCATCTTCACAAAGTGACTCAGCAAGAGGACTCGTCATATTCAAATATTTTCTTCTAATAATACTTAGTAGTTTTACGATTTTCATTTTTAGAGACATGGGACTTCCTAAAGAATTTGTCGAATATACATCCTCGCTGTTTGGTGAGGAGAGATGGAAGAATTATCTCGCTTCCTTTGACGGAAGCGTGCCTGTAAGCGTGAGGCTAAATCCTTTCAAGATGCCAAAGGAAGAGCTCTTCCCTGAAACAGAAAAGACTCCTGTCCCTTGGTGTCATAACGCTTTCTATCTTGCCGAAAGACCGAACTTCACACTTGATCCATTACTCCATGCCGGAGTGTATTATGTTCAGGAAGCAGGTAGTATGTTTCTTGATGAAGTTTTGCGACAATTAAAGGAAGGCTCGTTATTAGATGGTGTAACTACTCCCCTCCCTTTATGGGAGGGGCAAGGGGGTGGGTCTTGTCTCGACCTCTGCGCCGCCCCAGGAGGCAAATCCACTCTTCTTCGTGCTACCTTGCCTGATGATTGTGTACTTTATAGCAATGAGCCTGATCGTCGTAGGGCGAATATCCTGATGGAGAATATCCAGAAGCAAGGGCATCCAAATGTCATTGTGACGAATAACTATGCCATTGACTATCAGGAAACGGGGATGACCTTCGACCTTATAGTATGCGATGTGCCATGTTCGGGAGAGGGAATGTTCCGTAAGGATTATGGCGCTATTGATGAGTGGAGTTTGCAGAATGTGATGAAGTGTGCTGCTCTCCAGCGAAGCATTATTGAGGATATCTGGCCTTGTCTTAATGAAGGTGGTGTTATGGTTTACAGCACTTGCACATTCAATCTTCATGAGGATGAAGAGAACGTAAAATGGATTTGCGAAACTCTTGGTGCAGAGCTTATTCCGATAGAGACAAAAGACGAATGGAATATCACAGGCTCTTTGCTCAAAGGCTGGGATAAACCTGTCTATCGTTTCATCCCTGGCACAACAAAGGGCGAGGGACTGTTTATGGCGGTGCTTAGGAAATTGAAAATTGACAATGGAAAATTTTTCACAGGGCTCAACAAGCTAAAGCAAGTGAAAATTGAAAATACTCAATCGGAAGGTAAGTCGAAAAAAGGAAAAGGGAAAAACGGGCGCGGTGGCAATTCTCAATTTTCAATTTTCAATTCTCAATTGAGGGTACTCTCCGACGGCCATCCTGTCGGCACACAGAAGGGAAAGAATATCATTCCTGCTCATGCAGAGGCACTCTTGATTAATCTTCCGAAGGATAAATATCCGTTTGCCGAACTTTCAAAAGAAGATGCCTTGAAGTATCTTCATCATGAGGCAATAGTCCTTGATGCAGATGTCCCTAAAGGCTTTGTCGTTGTCACCTACCAAGGCCATCCATTAGGTTTCGTGAAGAATATCGGCAATCGTGCCAATAACCTCTATCCGCAGGAATGGAAGATTAGAAACCTGTAAATCCTACTTGTTTGGTTATTCGTTTCCCACATTCTGTACAGGTATTGCCTTCGTTCTCCCTCCGCTATGCCTCTGCTCTTTGGCCTATAAAGAACTATAGGATCAAGGGAGGTACATAGGAGGTACAAGGGAGTTACATGGGATTTGCGATGAAGCTTGATAAATCCATTAGCAACGTTTTTTTATAAAAAACGTCAAAGAGTTTGAAGAGGGGGGTGCACTTTTGCCTGATTTAACCCTTTTGCCTGCTGATTACCAACGATTTACGTTGCGTGTACCCCCCCCTAAACACTATTCTATAGGTGCACTTCATTGGAGGGGGAGGTGCACGTTTCGTTATCTCTTGATTTCCAGCTTGTTATACCCCTAAAATGGGCAAAAGTGCACCCCTATCTGTAAACTCTCCCGAAAAAAAACATCTTGAACACGGAAAACACGAAAGAAACGAAAAGAAATCGTTTTTCTTGTGAGTTTTTAAAGGGGAAACGGATTTATAGGGTTTATCTGAAATTTATCTTTCACTTTTCATTTTCTTCTCTTCCCTCTCAGGTCCGTTCCAGGTCCGTTTCAAATCCGTTTCAGGTCCGTTCCTTAGAAGAGAGCCAGAATGGGAGGTAAATGGGAGTTGCAAGGGATTTGCAATGGTACTACTTTTACTTATAAGATTAATGCGAGATTAATGTATATTCACGGAGAAACATATAATGCCCATAAATACAACATTAATATCGCATTAATTTTTTTATCTGAATTTTCTGGTCATCGTGGAAAATTTTTGTTCCGTCCAACGGGCGTAGGCGAGACTTGCGTAGCTTGTTGAGCCTTGCGAAAAAATATCCCTTTAATTTGTGTTATCTGTGGTCGAAAAAATCGGTTAGCGTTAATTTATAGCATATTCAATCACGAGCACCACTACACAGCAGATGACGGACACGGGGAAGAGTCCGAGACCGAACCATGCTGCGATGATGCCGAGAATGAGTGCCAGAGTGCCTGCGAGTGGGGATGATGTTGCCTCTGTTATGGCTGGGAAGGTCATAACGGCGAGGGTGACGTATGGCACGTAATAGAGGAAACTGCGGAGGAATCTATTACGGATCTGCCCACGGATAAGTAGTGGTGGGATGATGCGGATGAGATTAGTCACCACAATCATTATGAATATGTAAATCCAGAGTTTATTCATCGCCCCTTTCCTCCTTAATCTTTATTGGTTTAATTATCGCCGCTACAGCAGAAATGATAATCGTGAGCAATATTGTGCGTGTGCCTGAGCTCCATTGGCTTATGATTGGCATTATGGCACAAATGCCGCTAAGGGCAAAGCTACAGCATACGGCAATACCCACGTTGTGGTCTTTCTTTGAAGGTGGGATGATTATGGCAATAAACATTCCATAGAGAGCCACGCTGAGAGCAGAAACGATATTTACAGGAAGTATGTTTCCTGCGATAATGCCTGACATCGTGCCTAATGCCCATGCAGGTGTTGAGATGGCAAAAGCACCTAATGTGTATCTTGGAGCGAGATAACCTTTGTATGCTATTGATATTCCGAATATCTCATCTGTGATACAGGCAGAGGTGAGGATACGCTTGAATAGTGATGTTCCAGGACGGAACTTTTGGGTGAGTGCCGTACTCATAAGCAGATAGCGGAGGTTTGCTATCAGACTCATTCCTATAACCTCGATATATGCTGCCTGTGCTCCGGCAAGGGTATAGCCTGCATATTCACCAGCAGAAGCGCGGGTGAAGAATGATGCGAAGAAGCCCATGAAGGCGTCAAGACCTACATTGCCGGCGATGATGCCGAGCGAGAAGGCCACGGCGTAATATCCTAATGCTATTGGTATTCCGTCACGAATGCCGGAGAGAAAAATCTTCATAGAAAAGTGTAAAGGGTAAAGTAGAAAGTGAAATGTAGATTGTATAGTGGCTCATGATGGAGTTTAACTATTTACATTAATCTTTACACTATCTACTTTATACTTTTATATTTACTCCCACCCAAATTTAGTCCAGTCTATACCCTTATTCCATTGGAAAGCCTTGATGCTCACGTTTGGATTAAGGTATTTTGAATTCACATTTGAATAGTATGTCTGTGGGATGAACATTGACAATCCGCCATAATTCTCATCGTTCATCTTGAATTCTTTGAAATTGTAGCTTAGAAGTTCATTACTCATCCAATCCGGACGTGAAGTATCAATAATGTCAGCAGGATGAACAGAGTAAACGACTGTTTGCTGGAATGTCTCATCCCATTTGACGAAGTCGCTCTCAGAAAGGTACTTGCGCATCACATTCCGCAGATCATAGAATACAGGACGTGAATGAGAATATGGGTTTTTACCATAGTAAATTACATCATAGACAGGAAGGTTGTTTGGATATTGATAGTGTACCATAACCGTGTCTATCGCGCTTTGCGTTGCATGAAGAAGATTATCCATGTTGCTGGTCTTTACAACTGAGAGAGGCAGACCGCCATAAGCGGATAGGTCGGAATAGTTGATGTAGTCGTCAACGATAGCTTTTCCCACGTTATCCTTAGCAAGGAAGAAGTCTGGCACAACATGGTCGTATGGCGCACCATAACCAGGGATTTCGGCAGGTGAGCCTATGATATAGTCGCATACGTTACGAAGTTCGTATGCAAGCTCGGCACACATCATCTGACAGCAATCAAAGAAGATATAATCAAGATGTTCTGTTTTTGAAAGTACCTCGGCAAGTGTAGGTATGTTGATGAACTTCTCATTTCCGTCACCTCCGTCAGGATTATCTTTGCCAGAATCCCATCCGTATGCCTTGCGTCTTGCATTTACCTTGGTTGAGGGATTGGTAGTGTTGGCGTCAGGCACCATAATCCAACCATTACCATGCCCCCAGAAGGTCATGGCATATGAGTCGGCAGGATATTTGGAAAATGTCCAACTGATGATATCGGACATCTTTTCCTTGTCTGTGGAATACCAGTCTTCCTTGTATTGTTTCACGATGTGCATACCATCCTTTTCAACCTTAGCGATGAATGGCTTGACAGTCTTACTACTGCGGTCGGCATATACCATGAGGTTTACGTCATCAGGAAGATTGGCAGCTCCTCGTACGATTTCCGTAGAATCACCGTCATAGAATGAGTTGAGAGAGTTTTCTGCGCACATATAGATGAGCACAGTCCTCTTTGCTTTCGTCTCTGGGGTGTCTGGATCGTCACCTCCACAGGAAGAGAGGAATCCTGTGGCAAGACAGCCGATTATTAATATTTGCAGTAGTGTTCTTGTATATCTCATTTTTATTAATAGAAGTCTCGCAAGCTCAACTTCGTGGGTTATAAGGTTTTGGGGTTATGTGGTCATAAGGTCTTAAGACAATTGAAAATTGAGAATTGAGAATTGAAAATTAATTTTTTAATATCTTAATATCTTAATTTCAAGAGCATTCCGACCTGAAAACCTATAAACCTTTAAACATTAAACTGGAGCTATGCGAAAGTTTAATTTCTTAATCGTTTATAGAACCGCATATAGGGCATTTGCCTTTATGTGAAAGGCGATGTCCGCAGTTGCCACAGATATATTGTTTGCGTGATACGGTATAATAGCGCTTGATGGCAAAATAGCAGTATGCTACCAACAGAGGGTAGCCCACATAGTTGAGCGTGGTGATGCTGAATATAATGTAATTGATAGCACATACGCCTATCATTCCTGATAGGTAGAGTATGGCATCTACGAGTGGGAGATTACGTTTTACATCATCTACAGCTGCTATGAATAGGATAGCCATTGCCCATACAGAAGACATGAATATGGATAATATGAATGGCACTTGGAATGGGTTCAGCGTAGGGTGATAGTAGAAATGTCGCCATGTTTCTGGGGCAAACATCTGTACTGATGCGTAGAATGTTGCCGCTATTGCCACTATGAGGCAAAGTAGGGTGGGGTAGAATGATGATATGTCGCGGAAATGTACTATCGGGGCATTCCTGCGGTATATGTGTCGCATGACGTATGCAATGCCAATCAGCACAACGATGATTAGCGAGATGATGATGTGCGAGTCGGAGAAGAACATGATTGCCTGAGAGATAGGGTCAACAGGCACTACTCGTGGTAGGAGTTCTGTCTCGTGAATCCATCCCCATCGTCCTTCGTCAGTTGCAAGCTGTACCCATACAGAGTCGATAGAGTCTTGCGATAAGATTCGTATGTCACCCACAACAACATGATGGTTCTTATAGACGGCAAATGTATCAATTTCCATCTGCGATACCATCTCTTCAGGCTGCTGAACGAGCAAAGAGATAGAGTCTTTATACACCTCGAAGTTATAGCCCTCAGTATAGTGGTGGGTTGAATAGAAAGATATTGAATCCTCTTGCTCCTGTGTTAGAGTATCGCCTATCGCAAGTGCATCATGAGCCTCTTCCTGCTCATTGATCGTGGATGAATCACGGTAGCAGGAAGTGAGCGAGCATACTATTATGCTCAATAGGACGAATATGTATTTTGTTCTAATCAAATACTTTACTCTTTACACTTTATACTTTACTCTTTACTAACAACATTCATCTGGCAATTCTTGCAGTCGAACTGCAATTGGAACTCACGACCATCGGAGATAGAGATAGTGAGCGGCTCTTTCCACGGAGCACGTTTGCCTGATTTTGTGCAATAGCCCATCTCGTTGCGGAGGCAGTAGCGGCATTGCATGAGTAAAAGACCCACCCCCAGCCCCTCCCGTAAAGGGAGGGGAGTAGATACATTTGTTCGTTTCGGCATTTCGAAAGAATCTGCCTCTACGCCTTGTGTCTTATAAAACTCCTTTGCCTTATTGTTTGAGGCATTATATAAATAAGGTATAGGGTAGGTCGGGTGCTGGGTAGCCCCCCTAGCTCCTGAGGGGGAAACTGTTGGCTGAGATTTGTACATTGTAAATGGTACATTGTACATGTTTTCGATGGTTTCCCTTCTCATCGTAGCCAACACGCTACTTGGTATGAATGCCTTTGTGTCAATCTCGATGTCCTTGCATTGGTAGATAGTGCCACCGAGCTTTGAGAGCTGCCGACGGATATTCTCTTCCTGTGGCTTTGCTGCCGGCTGAAGCTCGCAATCGGATTGTATGGTGCAAGTGCGACCAACCTCATCCTTGGCAGAAAGAGTCAGCTTGCCGTCCTCTTCGTAAAGGTGGAAACAGATGTCTATCTTACGCTCACTTGAAGGCTTGGCAAGAAGTGTGGTGAATGCCTGATCAAGATTACGGAAAAGCATGGTGCCAGGCTTCAGCGACTCAGGCATACGCAAAGGGAAGATGCGGTTGCCCTCCACCTTGTTCACTCTGAACCCCACAAGTCCGGAAGGGGTGAGGTAGCAGAGTCCGTCGCCATTGGCAAAGGAAGTGGTGGTGGAGATATTGAACGAATGACCTCTTATCTCCTTCACCTTACCCACAGGCTCGCCCATCGCCTTTGGCGTGTCGAAAGAAACGAGTCCTTGCTTCCTGCCTTCTGCGAAATATGTGGTAAATCCTCGGTTGAATGATTTCTGTATGTTTGGCGAAAATGTGTATGTGCATCTTCCGAACGAAGCGCGAGTGTATTTTTCAGGATTCCTGCGCACCACCTCATTAAGTGCCTCGCTATATGCCGCCGTGATGTTCTTCACATAATCCACATCCTTCAACCTTCCCTCAATCTTGAACGAGGTAGCACCTGCATCTGCCAGTTTCTCAAGGTTGTCTATCTGTGCCATGTCTCGCAAGGAAAGCAGGTGTCGCTCGCTTTCGAGAACCTTTCCGTTCGCATCCTTCAGCGTGAAAGCCAAACGGCAGAACTGAGCACACTCGCCTCTGTTGGCTGAGCGTTGGAAACAATACTGCGATGCGTAGCATTGACCTGAATATGATACGCACAAGGCACCGTGGACGAAGACTTCGAGAGGTAGGTTTCGGGTGTTGGGTGATGGGTGTTGGTGGATTGCCTTATTAATATCTGCAATCTCCTTGATGCTCAGTTCTCTTGCCAGCACCACTCTGTCAAAGCCTTGGTCGAAGAGCCATTTCACCTTTTCTGCCGTGCGGTTATCCGTCTGTGTTGAGGCATGAAGCTCGCAATGCAGAGGCTTTTCCCTTTGTTTCAGAAGTGAGAGCAATCCCATATCCTGAACGAGGATTGCATCCACGCCGATGCTGTCAAGTTCGTCAACGAGCTGAAGCGTGTCGTTGAGTTCCTCGTCATAGATAATGGTATTCACCGTAACGAAGACCTTGGCACCAAACTGATGAGCATACCTACACAACTGCGCTATGTCCTCCACGGAATTACCCGCAGCAGCACGTGCACCGAAGCGTTGTGCTCCGATGTAAACGGCATCCGCTCCATGGTCAATGGCTGCTATGCCGCATTCAAGGTTCTTGGCAGGGGCTAATAACTCTAAAGGGAGTAGCCCCTCGCCTGCCCTGCGGGCATCCTCTCCACAAGGGGCGAGGGAGATATTAGTATTTTTAATCATGTACTCCTTCCATAGCGTTCTGGTGTAACTTCCTCCTCGCCCCTTGGGGAGAGGGTGTCACGTAGTGACGGGTGAGGGGCTGTTCTTACTTAATCTTCCTAATATCAAACGGTGTCTTCTGATAAACGTAATAGTTTATCCAGTTCTGGAACAGGAGATTGGCATGAGCACGCCACGTAACCACAGGACCCTTCTTTGGGTTATTGTCCTTGTAGTAGTTCTTCGGCATCTCCACATCGTCGCGCTTGTCCTTGTCGCGCATATACTCGTTATGAAGCGTCTCCGGATTATACTCCATGTGTCCCGTGATGTAGAACTCACGACCACGGCGAGCCATAGCCATACTGACCCCCGACTCAGGCGACTCGGCAATGAGCGTCACGTCAGGCGATGCGATGATGTCCTCACGATACACCTCGGTATGGCGTGAGTGAGGCATGGCGAAGGTGTCGTCGAAGCCACGGAAGATAGGGTATCTCTCCTTACGCACGCAATGCTGACGGAAGATGCCGAACATCTTCTTCGGAAGCAAGTGCTTCTGTATTCCGTAGTGATGATACAGACCTGCCTGAGCCGCCCAGCAGATATACATCGTCGATGTAACGTGCGTGCGACTCCAGTCGAATATCTTCGTAATCTCATCCCAGTAGTTCACCTCCTCAAACTCCATGTTCTCCACAGGTGCGCCCGTGATTATCATACCGTCGAATTTCTCGTCCTTCAGTTCGTCGAAATCGCGGTAGAACATCATCATGTGCTCTATCGGGGTGTTCTTTGAAGTGTGGCTCTTCAGTTTCATGAACGTGATGTCAATCTGAAGAGGGGTGTTTGACAGCAGGCGTATCAGGTCAGTCTCTGTCGTCACCTTGATAGGCATGAGATTGAGAATGACGATGCGCAGCGGACGGATATCTTGTGAATGTCCTCTGGTCTCATCAATAACGAAGATATTCTCACCTTTGAGAATGTCTATTGCAGGAAGTTTATCGGGTAATCTTAATGGCATAATAAAAACGAAACTAACCTACCTACGAACGGCCCCTCACCTGCCCTTCGGGCATCCTCTCCCCAAGGGGCGAGGGGGATATTACATTTGTTCGCTTATGTGGGATTATTACTAACTTTTCCCTCGCCCCTTGGGGAGAGGGTGTCACGTAGTGACGGGTGAGGGGCCCTTTACCAGAGCTTCAACCTCTTCTCTGGCTCCAGATAGAGCTTGTCGCCCGGCTTGATGTTGAACGCATCAT